>JAITVD010000068.1 GCA_031285965.1 Azoarcus sp. | reverse complement strand
CCATGACGCTTTCTGGCTTGCGCGACGGCCAAAGCTCCAGCTATGCGGAACTCGCCAGCGTTGTATCGAGCCTGTCGTCACAGCCAAAGCTCGACAGTTCCGATTTGTGGCGACGGATGCTCAAGCAGTATCCCGAGCACGACACAGCCCATCGCAAAAATCGCCACGTCGGCATCCCACCACAAAAACTTCGGCGAGTCGTCGAGCCGACGAGGAATGGTGTATTCAGTCTTGGAGTCCAGCATGGCGATTCCCTGTGGGATTTAAATGTGTGTAGATACTTTAGATCGTTGCCGCAGCGATCCCGTCGATCACACCAGTACAAATCGGCAAAAATGACACAGATCAGTGTCGGCATCGCGGTTGACTTGGCAAAACCCACGATGGCATCCACAAGGAACGCGGCAATGGCCAGCGTCTTGCCGAGCCTGCCTGCGTCGAGCGCCTGCGCTTTGCCCAGCGTACCGGCAGGGCGAAATTCCCAACTGCGCGTTGCTGGACGGCAGGATACCTGGCCTGCTAATCGCCCCGGCCCACCAGCGTACCGCCGCGCAACACGGTTCTTGACCGTCTCGGCGGAGAGCTTCTCGGATTTCCAGCGTTCCACCAGGTAGCCGTGCAGCCCTTTTTATCGCGGGTCTGACGGACATTGGAATAGCTTTGTCCTGTTTGGGTTACAGGCAAAAGAAAAAGATTCTTTTATAATGTTTGATTCGATTTTTTCTGAAAGCCTGTCATGGCGCTCACCCCTTCCGCCATGCTGCCGCTCGGCAGCGCGTTGCCTGCTTTTGAACTGCTGGATGGTAACGGCATACGTTTCCGCAGCCGGGATTTGATGGGCGCAAAGGGGCTGTTTGTCATTTTCATCTGCAATCATTGTCCTTACGTCAAACACATCAACGCCGCGCTTGCGCCACTGGGACGCGAATTTGCGGCTTTAGGCATCGGCATGGCGGCAATTTCCAGCAACGACGCCCAGACCTATCCTGAAGACGCGCCCGACAAAATGGCAGCTCAAGCCAAAACGCTTGGCTACACCTTCCCTTATCTGCATGACGAAACACAGGACGTTGCCCGCGCTTTTGGCGCGGCCTGTACGCCCGACCTTTACCTGTTCGATGCCGCTGGCACGCTCGTCTATCGCGGGCAGTTTGATGCCAGCCGACCCAGCAAAGGCACGGCGGACGCTTCCAACATCCGACGCGCCATCGAGGCGCTGGCAAACGGCGCGCCGCCTCTGGAGCACCAAATTCCGAGTGTCGGCTGCGGCATCAAATGGAAGCAGGCTTAACCCTCCACCACGTCTCACCTCACTGAAGGAGAAAACCATGTCTGAAAAAACAGTTTCCGGCCATTGCCTCTGCGGCGCGGTACAAGTTTCGGCAGTCCTTGCCAGCCACGAAGTCGGCGTTTGCCATTGCACAATGTGCCAGCATTGGACGGGCGGCCCGATGGTGTCGGTTGCCTGTTCGCCCAAAACGGCGTTCGCGGGCGAAGAGCATGTCACCGTCTACCCATCGTCCGCGTGGGGCGAGCGCGGTTTCTGCAAGCACTGCGGCAGCGCGTTGTTCTACCGGATGAAAAGCGACGGGTCGTATTACATTCCCGTCGGCGTGCTCGACGACCACGAAGGGCTGAAACTGGCGAACGAGATTTTCATCGACCGAAAACCGGATTTTTATTCGTTCGCCGAAAAAACAAACAAAATGACCGAAGCGGAAGTCATGGCGATGTTCGCCGCGCCTTCAAGCGAAACCTGAGCGCCGTATTTTGGCTTCTTCCAAACAGCGCCCCGCAATGGCTTTTGGCGAGTTCGTCGCCTTCATTGCCGCCTGCATGGCGCTCAACGCAATGTCCATCGACATCATGCTGCCGGCGCTGCCGCTCTTGCATGACGATTTCAAGCTCACCGACCCCAATCAGGCGCAGTCCATCATTGCCTTTTTTCTCATCGGAACCGGATTCTCGCAGATTTTTTATGGGCCGCTTGCCGACCGCTTTGGCCGCAAGCCAATCATTATCGCGGGGCTGAGCCTGTTCATCGTGGCGGGCTTTTTAACGCTGCTGGCCGATTCCTTTGCCGCGCTGCTGGCGGCACGCGCTTTACAGGGCATCGGCGCGGGTGCGCCAAGGGTGATGGCCATTTCAATGGTTCGCGATTGCTACGCGGGCGCACTCATGGCAAGGGTGATGTCACTGGCGGTCATGGTTTTCATGATTGTTCCGGTGCTGGCACCCTCGCTGGGCCAGCTTGTTTTGATGGCGGCGCCAAGCTGGCATTGGGTGTTCGGCGTGCTGGTGGCGTCTGGCATTGCGCTGCTCGCTTGGACAATCAGCCGCCTGTCGGAAACATTGCACCCCGAACGGCGGATGCCGCTCACGCCCCGCGCCGTGTATTCCGCCTATCGCCAAACGCTGACAACGCGCCGCTGCATGGGGTACACGGTAGCCGTTACCCTTATTTTTGGCGCACATATGGGTTTCATTCATTCGTCGCAGCAGATTTTTGTGGGTGTGTTCCATGCCGGAGACAGTTTTCCCCTGCTGTTTGCCGCGATTGCACTGACCACGGGGCTGGCCGCTTTCACCAATTCAAAGCTGGTTCGCCGCGTTGGCATGAGGCGCTTGAGCGTGAGCGCCTTGGTCGCAATCGTCGTCATCAACATCTTCCATCTCGCGCTGGATCTTGCCGGATACGAAACCTTGCTGCTGTTCATGCTGCTGCAAGGGGCCAGCGTGTTTGCGTTCGGCCTTCTCGGAGCGAACCTCAACGCCTTGGCGATGGAACCGATGGGGCATATCGCGGGGACGGCTTCGTCGATTATTGGCTTTGTTTCCACAATCGGCGGGGCGCTCATTGGGATGGGCATCGGCCTCACGTTCAACGGCACGGTCATCCCGCTCAACGGCGCCTATGTCGCGCTTGCCGCCGCTTCCCTCGCTATCGCCTGGTTCACCGAAAAACCGATGCGGGCGCAGGACGAATAGAACCCGCCCGCCCCAGACTTTCATCGAAGAACAACCTTGCGCCCATCGAGCCGTTCCCTGCCCCGAGCCAGATTCCGCCTTGCCGTCAACGGTTATGGCCGCATCGGGCGCTCGTTCGTGCGGGCGATTCACGAGGCCGGACTGGCCGACCAGCTTTGCGTCGTGGCAATCAATGAACCTGCCACACTTGACAGCATTGCGTACCTGACCCGCTTCGATTCCACGCATGGGCGCTTTCCGGGCGAGGTCAACATCATCGCCGACGAAAACGTCCTCCTCCTCGATGGACGCCCCATCACTGTCTCGCATGCGCACACGCCGGAAGAAGTCGATTGGCATTCCTACGGCATCGACCTCGTCGTGGAATGCTCGGGGCGCTACGCCGAGCGGGCGCAACTGCAACGATTCATCAGCGCCGGATGCCCCCGCTTGCTGCTCTCCAACCCCGGCGCACATGCGCATGATGTGGATGCCACCGTGGTCTATGGCATCACGCAGGACAATTTCGACCCGCAAATCAGGCTGCTCTCCGCCGCGTCATGCACGACCAACGCGGCGGTTCCGGTGCTCTCCTTGCTGCATCAGGCATTTGGCATCGAACACGCGCTGCTCACCACCCTGCATTCCGCGATGAACGACCAGCCCTTGATTGACGGCTACCATCACCCCGACCTGGCTCGCACGCGCTCGGCGATGCAGTCAATCATTCCCGTGTCGACGGGGCTGGCGCGCGGCATCGAACGGCTGCTGCCCGAACTGAAAAACCGGGTCACGGCAAAGGCCATCCGCGTGCCGACACACAATGTCTCCGCCATCGACATGGTGCTGTCCTTTCAGAAAGATGCCAGCGCCGAGCAAATCAACGCGCTGCTGCGTGAAGCCGCCAGCGGTGCCTTTGCCCGCCTCATCGGCTGGACGAACGCGCCCCACGCCTCAATCGACTTCAACCACGACGCTCATTCGGCCATCATCGACGGCAGCCAGACCCGCGCTTGCGAGCCGCGCATGGCCAACCTTTTCGTGTGGTTCGACAACGAATGGGGCTTCGCCAGCCGGATGGTTGAATTGGCTCGTTACTGGCTGGAAAAAACGTCCCTCGCGGCTTCTATCGTTGCGGCAATTTCGGCCTCGCCATGCGCGGAAGAAACAAAGCCCGCCTCAAAGGCCGAGGGCGCGAAGTAGTGCCCTTTTTCCAGCATGGCATGGAAAAAACGGTTGAAACGCTCACGATCCATCGCCATGACTTCATTGAATGTTTCCGGGGGGCGCACGCTGAAATAAAGCCCGAACATGCCACCCACGGCATCGCAACAAAACTCAGCCCCGGCGGCGCGAGCCGCCTGGGCAAGCCCTTCGGTAAGCTGCCGCGTGCGGGCGGCGAGCGTCTCATAGAAGCCCGCCGCGCGGGTCAGCTTGAGCGAAGCCAGCCCAGCAGCCACGGCAACCGGGCTGCCGGAAAGCGTCCCGGCCTGATAGACGGAACCGAGCGGTGCGATTTTTTCCATGATGTCGTGCCGCCCGCCAAAAGCGCCCACCGGCATCCCGCCGCCAATGACTTTGCCCAGCGTGGTGAGGTCAGGAGCAATGCCATATAGCCCCTGCGCCCCTTGCGGGCCGACGCGGAAACCCGTCATCACTTCGTCGAAAATCAGCACCGCGCCATATTGCGAGCACAGGCGGCGCAGACCTTCCAAAAAACCGTGGCGCGGACGCACCATGTTCATATTGCCCGCGACCGGCTCGACAATCACGGCGGCAATCTCATCGCCCCGCGCCTTGAAAACGGTCTCAACCCCGTCGAGGTCGTTATAGTCGAGCACAATGGTGTGCCGTGCGAAATCCGCCGGAACGCCCGCCGAGGAGGGATTGCCAAAGGTCAACATGCCGGAGCCGGCCTTGACCAACAGGCTGTCGGCATGACCGTGATAGCAGCCCTCGAACTTGATGATATTTTCCCGCCCGGTATGGCCGCGTGCCAGCCGGATGGCGCTCATCGTCGCTTCGGTTCCCGAACTGACGAGCCGCACCATGTCGAGCGAAGGCAGCATCTCGCACAGAAGCTCCGCCATTTCGATCTCGGCAACCGTCGGTGCGCCGAAAGAAAGCCCTTTTGAAGCCGCAGACTGCACCGCCGCGACGATTTCAGGATGGGCATGGCCTGTAATTGCCGGCCCCCACGAGCCGACGTAATCAATATAGGCGCGGCCTTCGGCATCCCACATCCGCGCCCCTTCGGCGCGCTCGATGAAACACGGCGCGCCGCCCACGGAGCGGAAAGCGCGTACAGGCGAATTCACCCCGCCCGGAATGCGTTGCTGCGCTTGGCTGAAAAGGGCTTCATTACGGCTGTTCATGGCGTGGCATCCAGCAAAAGGAAAAGCGGAGTTTGTACCCGCTTTGGCACATCGCCGCAAGCCGCCTTCACCCCCGCGCAAGCGCCCGATAGACCGCCGCGCGCGCGCGTGGGTCAGCCGCGCCGAACACATCGGAAACAACCGCTACGAGGTCAGCGCCCGCCTCAAAAAGCATGCCCGCGTTGCCGAGGGTGATGCCCCCAATGCCCACGACCGCCACGTCCGGCTTCAGCTCGCGCCGCGCCCGCGTGAGAAGCCCAACAGGCGCGGGCGGCGCAAGCGGCTTGGTCGCGGAGACAAACATCGCGCCAAACGCAACGTAATCCGCCCCCGCTTCCGCGCCCGCCACCGCACGTTCCCACTCGTCGTAGCACGACACCCCGACGATGCGCCCCGCCCCCCGCGCGTCCAGCGCCCGACGGGCAAACGCCGCGTCGCCATCGCCGCGCCCAAGGTGGACACCGTCCGCGCCCAATTCAAGCGCCAGTTCCAAATCATCGTTGATGATGAGGGGCGTGGCGGACATCTGGCACAGCGCGAGCAGACGGAATGCTTGCTCGCGGCGCAGCGCAGGTGAAGCTGATTTGTTGCGGTATTGGAACAAAGCCGGACATCCGGCGAGCACTTGGGCGCTCATTTCCAGCAGACGCTCGGTATCGGGTTCATCTGGCGTCACGGCATAAAGCCCTCGCCGTGAAAATTGTCCAGTTTCATTCATTCTTTAGCTTTTCCATCCATTTAATCCGAAAGAAATATGCCGATATATACGCATTGCGGGAAAGTTCTTTTTTGGAAATGCTTTTACCTTAATCTTGGGACTTTTAGCCTTTATCGGAGCATTTTTTTTCGGTATGCTCTGGGCGGTTGTAAAAAGGTTGCAATGTTGGATGCCGCGTTTACGGGAGCACAGCGCATGGATCTGAGCGGACTCAAGGTGATGATTATCGACGATAGCAATACCATCCGTCGCAGCGCCGAGATTTTTCTCAGTCAGGCCGGGTGTCAGGTATTGCTGGCCGAGGACGGTTTCGATGCCTTGGCAAAAATTACCGACAACAACCCTGATGTCATTTTCGTCGACATCATGATGCCTCGGCTGGACGGCTACCAGACTTGCGCCCTCATCAAAAAAAATCCCAAACTGGCGGCTACGCCAGTCATCATGCTGTCTTCCAAAGACGGGCTTTTCGACCGTGCGCGCGGTCGGATGGTAGGTTCCGATGAATACCTCACCAAGCCTTTTACGAAAGACAGCCTTATCAGGGCAGTCACGGACTATGGCAGCATCCGTATGCGCTGAATGTTTTACCTGTCCGCCCCATTCATCAGCACCAACGGAAAGAAGCAATGGCAATCAAAAAAATTCTCATAGTCGATGACTCCCCCACCGAGCGGCAGGCGCTGTCCGAGGCGCTCACCCGCAATGGCTATGAAGTCGTCACCGCCGAAAACGGCGAGGACGCCATCAGCAAAAGCAGCCGCGAGCTGCCCGACCTGATTCTGATGGACGTGGTCATGCCCGGCATGAACGGCTATCAGGCCACGCGCACCATCTCTCGCGGAGAAACCACGCGGGGCATCCCGATCATCATGTGCACCAGCAAGAGCCTTGAGACCGACAAAATATGGGGGATGCGCCAAGGCGCATACGATTACATGGTCAAACCTCTCAATCACGCCGCCCTGCTTGAGCGCATCAAGAGCATTGCTTAAGACAACAACATGTCCAAACGAATCAGCCTACGCGAGTTCCAGGAAAACCTCGCACACCGCATTGCAGATGCGCACACCAATGAGCGCAGTGGCTTGCTCGGAGTGGAGGCTGGTAACGAGCATTGGCTTGTCAGCTTGCCGGAATCCGGCGAAATCGTCACCCCGCCCGCGCTGGCGGCGGTTCCGCTCACGCACGAGTGGTATCGTGGCCTGGCCAATGTGCGGGGCATCCTGTATAGCGTCGTCGACCTGTCGCGCTTCCATGACGGGCCGCTGATCGCCCCCCACTCATCCGACGCGCGGCTGTTGCTCGTTGGCGCGCGGCAGGGCGTGCACAGCGCCATTCTGGTGTCGCGTGTATTGGGGCTGCGCAATGAAGAAGATTTCGAGCCGGACATCGAGGCGGACGACCCGCGCCCTTGGGTTGTCGCCCGGTTTCGGGACGCAAATGACAATCCCTGGTTGCGGCTGGACGTTTCCCAACTCCTGCCCAACAGTATTTTTCTCGACGTTGGCGTCAATTAGCTAGCGCAATGACACCACCTTTCCAATAGAATCCGGTTCTTCACCAAGATCACTACGGGCGGCCAACAACCGCAGTGGAGCAAGGCAAATGGCATTCAAGCTCTTTTCAAACAGCAAATCATCCAGAAGCGAGCGGTCTTCTGACACCACCCTTCTGGAAGACAGGGAAGTCGCCATGCGGGCGGCAACCGCCGAACGGCTTTTTGCGACCTCCAGCGGAAAACCTGCGACTTCTGTCCGGGTAACTTATCTGACCGTCCTATTCGTTATCCTGAGCATCATGACGGCGCTCTTGATGTTCTACCAAATCACGCGCATCAACGTGGTAGCGGGCCAAGTATCAGCGGCGGGCGAATTGCAGGCGCTCTCGCAAAAAATTGCCAAGGCGGGACAACTGGCGCTACAGGGAAAAGCCAATGCCTTCGCCGAATTGAAAACGGATAGCGAAACATTTGGAAAACTGCTCAACACACTCAGCCAGCAGCAAGCCCTTCCTTTTGCCAAATTGCTTCCCAATACCGAAGCCGCCGAACCGCAACAGGAAAAGCTCAACGGCATTAGGGGCATCTGGGAAAAGATGCACCAAAACATCTATGTCATTATCGACAACGACAAAAAACTCACCCAATTCACCAGCAGCTACCAAAACGATCCAGCAGACGCAATGGTTCAGTGGGCCAACCTGATGAGCATGATCCGTGAATCAGGAGCCTCGCCGGAAGCCGCTCGCGGGGATACGGGCGGCTTCGACGCTGATCAGGTCAATCTTGCCAAGGTCATGAGAGCCAGCAATGAACTGTCCGAAGAAGCAAACGCCATCTATGGAGAGTTCGCCGCCTTGAGCCGGGTCTTTGCACAGGCCGCAGACATTACCGGCACGCTTTCGCGCCTGCTTGCGGGCTGCGCGGCTGCCGCCCTGATCGTGCTGATTCTCATCGCCAAGGTATACCGCACCGAAGTCCGCGCACGGCAAAGCAGCATCGACCGCCAGCGCCTGCTCTCCGAAGAAGAGCGCAACCACACCCAGCACGCAATCCTGCGGCTGATGAACGAAATGGGCGACCTCGCCGACGGCGACCTGACCATCCGCACCACGGTTTCCGAAGACATCACGGGCGCAATCGCGGACTCTGTGAACTACACCATCGAAGAACTGTCCATGCTGGTCAGCCGAATCAACGATGCCGCTGGCCGCGTGACAAACGCCACCCAGACTGCCCAGCACACTTCCGCCGAATTGCTCGATGCCACCGAACGCCAGTCGGTTCAGATCGAAGATGCCGGCACGACCGTGCAGAACATGGCGCAGCAGATGATTACCTCGTCCGAACGGGCGCTGCATACCGCCCAAGTTGCCCGCCGCTCGCTGGAATCCGCCCGCAAGGGCGCCGACGCGGTGGAAAACACCATACGCGGCATGAACTCAATCCGCGAGAAAATCCAAGAAACCTCCAAGCGCATCAAACGCTTGGGCGAGTCCTCACAGGAAATCGGCGAAATCGTGGAACTGATTTCCGACATTACCGAACAGACCAACGTCCTAGCTCTGAACGCCGCCATTCAGGCAGCTTCCGCCGGGGATGCCGGACGCGGCTTCACCGTAGTTGCGGAAGAAGTGCAGCGGCTAGCGGAACGTTCGGCTGAAGCCACCAAGCAAATCGCGGCCATCGTAAAAACCATTCAGACAGACACCCAAGATGCCGTCGGCGCAATGGAAAACGCCACCCGCGACGTGGTGGAAGGCGCGCGCCTGTCCGACGCGGCAGGTCAGGCGCTAGCCGAAATGGGGCAGGTCTCGATGGACGCGGCTCACCTGATCGAACAAATCTCCACCGACACGCAGAGCCAGGCCACCGAGGCCATCCGGGTCGCCGAATCGATGAAGGAAATCCTTGGCATTACTGAGCAAACGACCCACGGCACGAAGCAGACGGCGGAATCGGTCGGCCAGCTTGCCGACTTGGCAATCGAACTGAAAGGTTCGGTTTCTGGCTTCAAGGTCTGAACCGGGATCAGCACAGGATTGACTTCATGATGCCCCCCAACGAACCGGATCTTGGCCCGCTCACCTGGGTCAAAAGCGAAATCGACCAGGCGCTTTCGCATGCGACCGAAAGCCTCCAGGCCGCAACCGGCTCAGCGGATGCCCCGGCCAAGGTGCAGTTCGCGCAAACCCATCTGCATCAAGTCAATGGCGCTTTGTCCATCATCGGGCTGGACGGGCTGACCAAGTTCGGCGCGGTGCTGGATTTATTCCTTGCCGCGCTTGCCCAAGGCGAAATTCAACCCGACGAGGCGCAAATCGCCCTAGGCCGCCGCGCCTTGGCCAGCATCGGAAATTACCTCGAAGAACTCATCCACGGCGCGCCCGACCAGCCCTTGCGGCTGCTGCCGCTGTACCGTGAACTCGTGCTCGCGCGCGGCGAAGCCGCTCCCTCGCCTGCCGATCTCTTCTTCCCCAATCTGGATGTGCGCGTTCCGCCACGCAATGACGCGCCGAAGCCCGACACGGACGAACAGCAGCAACGCCGCGCCATGCGGCTGCGTTTCCAGCGCGGCTTGCTTGACTGGCTGCGTCAGCCAAACGCGGACAGCGCCGACGCACTGCGCGGCGCGCTGGCAGGGCTGGAAGCCGTTGAAGACAACCCCGGAATGCGCTCGCTGTGGTGGGCAGGGCAAGCCTTCATTGATACGCTCACCACTGTCCCAGCCGACGAGCAGCCTGTTTCAAGGCTCCTGCTGACCCGGCTCGAAGCCCAACTGCACCGCATCGGAGAAAGCCAGCAAGTCCTGCCCGAACGCCTGCTGCGTGAATTGCTCTACCAAGTCGCCTGCTTGCCCGCTTCCACTCCTCTCCAGCAAGCGGTGCGCCAAGCGTGGCAGCTTGACGCGCTGATTCCCGAAGAAGGCGCTCAGCTCAGCGACCTGCCTTTGGCACCGCTGCTTGAAGAACTCCGCGCCCAGCTTGCCCGCATCAAAGACATCTGGAACACATTCGGCGAACAGGGTGCGTCGGCGCTGTCCGAATTTTCCGGCCAGCTTGAAGCCTTCACAAAATCCACCGTGCCGCTCGGACGCCCCGTCCTTTACCGCCTGCTGGGCGGCATGAGCCGTTTCATCACTTGGCTGAACGCAAACCCGGATCGCTATTCCGAGCCAATCGCCCTTGAATTCGCCACCGCCCTCCTGCTGGCGGAAGCGGTGCTCGACCGTGGCTTGCCCGATCCCGGCCTTCAGACGCAGGCAGGCGACGCGCTTTCCCGGCTGGAGGCGCTTGCGCGGGGCGAAACGCTGGCCGCGCCGCCCAGCGCGACAAGCGTCAAATCCGCACGGCATCAGCAAGAAAAAGAAGCCATCGCGCAACTGTCGAAAGAAATCCTCTCCAGCCTCTCCACCATCGAGCAGACCCTCGACGACTTTTTCCGCGACCACTCGAAACGCGCCCCGCTGGAAACCCTGCAAGCGCCGCTGCACCAGATCGAAGGGGCGCTCTCCCTGCTTGGGGAGAACGACGCCATTTCCCTGATTCGGGAATCCGGCGAAATCATCGCCCGTCTGGCTGATGAAAGCACGTCCGCCAACGATGCCGAACTCACCGAACTAGCGCGGCGTTTTTCGGCTTTAGGCTTCTTCATCCAATCGCTGCCCTACAACCGCAGCACCGTTGCCCACTTCCTAAGCCCCGCCGCAACACCTGCCCGAACTGAGCCAATCGCCGCCGGCCTGTCCGTCCAGTCCAATCTCCCAGCCGCCTCGACCCCGGCGAAGCCGTTAGCGAGAGCTTCCTCCGCCCCGCCCGACGGCATCGAATCCTTCCCGTCCTTCGAAATCGAAACGGAAGGCGAGCCGCAAGCCAAAGCGTCCTCGCAGGAACATTCCGGCGAAGCCGCCCAAGAACCGGCTGCCGATGCTGCCAGCCAGATTTCTCCGCCACAGGAGCTTCCTCCCGAGTTCGATTCCGAGATGCTTGCCATCTTCATCGAAGAGGCGCACGAGATTCTGGATACGGTCATCGAGCATCTGAAGCTGCTTCACGCCTCGCCCGGAAACCACGACAACCTCACCGTCATCCGTCGCGGTTTCCACACCCTCAAGGGCAGCGGGCGCATGGTTGGGCTGACTGACTTGGGCGAAGCCGCCTGGGGGCTGGAGCAAACCCTCAACCGCTGGTTGCAGCTTGAATGGCAAGTTACCCCGCCGCTGCTGAAACTGCTTGCCATCGCCCACCGCGAGTTTTCGGCCTGGATCAACCAGATCGACAAAAAAACCGAATATAGCCGCGACGTATCCACGCTTCTGGCGGAAGCCGAACGGATGCGTGACATCGGTGCTGCCGCCGATGAGGCCGCGCCGTCTGCCGCAGACGAACAGCCCCAAGAAGAAGCCGAACCCGAAGCCGCTGGCTTTGAACTGGAATTCGCGCCCGAACAGGTCGGCACGGCGGAACCCGAACAAGCCGACGAGGGGCAAGAGTTCGGCATCGAACTCAAACAAACCGCCGATGAGACGGAAAATCGGGACGAATCCCTGCCCGACACCTTCGACTTCGAGTTTCCGAATATCGAAGAGCAGGATTTCGCCCCCGCTCAGGAAGAACCCGAAGAAGCCGCTTCCGAGGCCAATGACGGTTTGGATGTCATTTCGCTCGAAGAACCGCAAGCGCCCGAAAAACCGAGCGGCGCGGATGAAGAAATTCGCGTTGAGCCAATCGCGCCGCCCGAATCCTTCCGCAAGACGGCATCGGAGCCGCCCGCCAAGGCGAAGCGCCCCGCCGTGCCCAAGTTCGAGCCTTTCGACTTCTCGCCGTTCTCGTTTGATCTCAGCGATAACTTTGGGGAAGCCAATTTTGACGGCCTCGTAAAATTCGACCTTGGAATATCCGAGAGCAAATCGAACATCCCCGATGTTCCTCTTCCCGCCGACGACGCGCCGTTTGAAGAGGAAGATTTGCCCGCAGCCGCCCAAGGAGAGGAGAGCGAGCCGGAATATCTTCCTGAAACCGATCAGGAAGTTTCCGAAACCTTCGGTTTCCCGCCCGAGGGCTTTCCTGTTGAGGAGTCCTTTGCCGAGCCTGATGAATTTGAGCCTGAGCCGGAACCCGCGCGGGAACCCATATCCGACACGCTTTTTGTCGGCGATGTCGAAATCTCGCGGGTGCTGTTTGAACTCTACATCACCGAAGCCCAGACGCACATCGCCACGCTGCAACAGGACTTCAGCCATCTCGCCGACAATCCTACCCTGCTGCTGCCGGAATCCTCCTTGCGCGCCGCGCACTCATGCGCGGGCATCTCGGGCACCGCGCACTGCACGCCGCCCTATACGCTCAGCAAGGCGCTAGAACTGGCGCAGCAGCGCATCCACAGCCTGAAGCGTCCCCCGACGGGCAACGAACTGGCTTTGTTCAAGACTTGCGCCGAGATGCTGGACAGCATGCTGACCATCATCATCGGCCTACAGATGCCGCTGGAAACACCGGAACTGATCGACCAACTCAACAGAATCGGACAGGAACAAGCCGAAGCGCCCAAACTCGTTGAAATATCCATCGAAGAAGCTCCGGCAGAGGCTTTCCCCAATTCCCTGCTTGCCGCCCGCCCCGGAATCACGGTCAGGCAGCCTTCCCCGACAACGGGCTTCCTGCCGGCGGGCCACGACGACATCGACGAACAACTGCTCCCCATCTTCCTCGAAGAAGCCGGGGAACTGGGCAACGCCCTGCACACCGCCCTGCATGCATGGAGCACTGACCTCGACAACGCGGGGCATCCCCTGCTCGTGAAACGGCTGCTGCATACCCTCAAGGGCAGTGCGCGGATGGTCGGGGCAATGGATTTGGGCAACCGGGTGCACCAGCTTGAATCCCGCGTGGAGGCGGCGGTCGCCAACGGGGAAGACATCGCGTCCCTCGTAGACGAAATGACTTCCACGCTAGATGGCATCGAACAGATGGTCGCCATGCTGGGAACCTGTCCGGCTCCCGAAACGACGGCTCAGGAAACTCCCGTTGCCGAAACTGCGGACAGTTCGCAGGCCGAGCCATCTGACCAGCCGACTGCCCTGCCCGCCGATGACACCGGACGCAGAGAACCCGCCGCCGCGCCTTCCTCCATGCCAGCGCCCCAGCCGGAGAAAAAACGCCCTGCCCCCGCGCCGCGCCCCGCGCCCACCCACGCCCACATGCCCGCGCCCACCACAGAGGGCGAGGCCATTGCCGCCCTGCGCGTGCGGGCGGAAATGCTCGACGGCTTCGTCAACGACGCCAGCGAAATCGGCGTGGCGCGTACACGGATCGAAGGCGAGCTGCGCCTGTTGCGCCGCAACCTAATCGACCTCACCGAAAACGTCATCCGCCTGCGCAACCAGTTGCGCGAAGTCGAAATCCAGGCCGACACCCAGATGCAGACGCGCATCGCACAGGCCGAAAGCGTCCATACGGAGTTCGACCCGCTGGAGATGGATCGCTACACCCGCTTGCAGGAACTCACGCGGATGATGGCGGAAAGCGTCAACGACGTGACCACGGTGCAGCAAAACCTGCTGAGAAACCTCGACAGCGCCGACCTCGCCTTGCACAGCCAGGCCCGCACCACCCGCGAACTGCAACAAGGGCTGATGCAGGTACGCATGGTTCCGTTTGAGAGCCTCGCCGTGCGCCTGTACCGCATCGTGCGCCGGGGCGCGAAAGACCTTGGCAAACGCGCCAACCTCGACCTGCGCGGCGGCGGCATCGAAATCGACCGCAGCGTACTCGACCACATCATCGCGCCGCTCGAACACCTGCTGCGCAATTCGCTGGCGCACGGCATCGAGCCTCCCGAAGCGCGCCGTGAAAAAGACAAGCCCGAGATCGGCCAGATCACGCTGACGACGCGGCAGGAAGGAAACGAAATCGTCATCGAATTAGCCGATGATGGCGCGGGGCTGGATTTCGAGCGCATCGCCGCCCGCGCCCGCGAACGCGGATTGATCGAACCCGGCGAAGCGGTCGACGATCTGCGGCTCGCCAACATGATTTTCCTTCCCGGCTTCACGACAGCCGAAAAAGTCACCGCCGTTTCAGGCCGTGGGGTCGGCATGGATGTGGTGAAGGCCGAAACCGCAGCGGTCGGCGGGCGGGTCGAGGTTTCCTCCACGCCCGGCGCGGGGACGATATTCAGCATCTACCTGCCGCTCACCTTGGCCGTCACCCAAGCCCTGCTGGTACGCGCGGGCAACCAGCATTTCGCCATTCCGGCGAGCATGATTTCGCAGATCATGGAACTGAAGGTTGATGCCATCGAACGCTTGCGGGCGGAAGGCAGCATCGAATGGCTCGGCCAGCAATACGGCTACCGCTACCTGCCGAACCTGCTCGGGAACCCTGTCGCCCAGCCGGAAATCGGGCGCTATAGCTGGGTGCTGCTGCTGCATTCCGGCACGCAGACCTTGGCTCTGCATGTAGATGCCCTGCGCGGCCATCAGGAAATCATCGTCAAGAACGCCGGCCCGCAACTGACCCGCATCGCCGGCATGTCCGGGGCAACCGTGCTGGGCGACGGCGAAATCGTGCTCATCATCAACCCCATCGCAATGGCAAGCCGCGCCGCCCTCTATGGGCAGATTGGCAAGGCTTCTTCCGGGACGGCAACGCCAATCGAGGCCACGCCGGAACCAGAAGCCGCGCACGAGCCGATGGTCATGGTGGTCGACGATTCGCTGACCGTCCGCAAGATTACCTCACGGATGCTGGAGCGCGAAGGCTACCGCGTCATCACCGCCAAGGACGGCGTCGATGCCATCGAATGCCTAATCGACAACGTTCCCGACGTTATCCTTTCCGACATCGAAATGCCGCGTATGGACGGTTTCGACCTTGTCCGCAACATCCGCGCTGATGCCCGGCTGGGGAATGTGCCAATCATCATGATTACCTCGCGGCTGGCCGACAAGCACCGCGAATACGCAAGGGAAGTCGGCGCAAACCACTACCTTGGCAAACCCTATCAGGAAGAGGAACTGCTCGGCCTCATCGCCGGTTACACGCAGCGGGCATGACAATGTGCCACGGGCGGCGCGTTGCGCTGTTTGGCGTTTCGATTCGCATGCCGCGTGACCCACCCGAACAACGTAGAATATGCGCATGGATACCGTCTCGAACAACTTCACGCATCACTTCTTGGTCGCCATGCCCCAGATGGCCGACCCGCATTTTGCCCGCACACTCACCTACATCGCCGAGCACAACGCCCAGGGCGCGCTCGGCGTTATCGTCAACCGCCCGCTCGACATGACGCTGGAAACGCTGTTCGAGCGAGTGGAACTGAAACTCGACTCGCAGCATTTCAACTCGCAGCCCGTCTATTTCGGCGGCCCGGTGCAGACCGACCGGGGCTTCGTCCTCCACCGCCCAAGCGGCGACTGGCATTCCACGCTGCGCGTCAACGACGAAGTGGGCCTCACCAGCAGCCGCGACATCCTGCAAGCCATCGGCAGCGAAGGCGAACCGCGTGACGTGCTTGTCAGCCTCGGTTTTGCCGCCTGGACGGCTGGGCAGCTTGAGCAGGAACTCGCCGACAACGCTTGGCTCACCATCCCCGCCGACATGTCCATCATTTTCGGCATGCCGCCGGAAGTCCGCCTTGCCGCCGCCGTGCATAAACTCGGCATCGACCTCACGCAAATCAGCGAGGTCGCCGGACATGCCTGAGGGCGCATCGCCCACAGCCACACAGTCCACCCTGCCCCCAAGAGGCTGCCTTCTCGGTTTCGACTTCGGCCTTGCCCGCATTGGCGTAGCAACAGGCGAAATCGAAACTGGACTTGCCAGCCCGCTTGCCACCATCGCTTTTGAACCTGCCGCCGCGTGTTTCGCCGCCATTGCCCGCCTCATCGAAGAATGGCAGCCCGTCGCGCTCGTCGTCGGCTTGCCCCGTCCGCTCGACGGCGAAGGCGAACACGCGCTGGAGCCGCGCTGCCGCCGTTTCGCCAACCAGTTGCATGGGCGCTTCCATCTGCCCGTTCGCTTCGCCGACGAGCGCCTCAGTTCAGACGAAGCAGACCGTAGCTTGCGCGGCGCGGGCGTGAGACACTGGCGGGAACGCAAAAAAAAGCTCGATTCCGTTGCCGCACAACTCATCCTGCAAAACTTTCTGGACACCCTCCGCCATGCAGCTTCCTGACGCCGAAACCCTTTGCCGCCAACTGGCCGAACAAATCCGCCCCTGCCTAAAACCGGATACCGTCCTAATCGGCATCCGCACCGGCGGCGAATGGCTCACCCGCCGCCTGCACGCCCTGCTCGGGCTGGAACTGCCTTTCGGCGTCATCGACATCTCTTTTTACCGCGACGATTACGGCGCGAAGGGACTGCACGCCAACCCACAGCGCACCAACATCCCGTTTTCCATCGAAAACGCCCACGTCATTCTCGTCGACGACGTGCTCTACACCGGGCGCACCGCCCGCGCCGCAATCAACGAAATTTTCGACTTTGGCCGCCCCGCCTGCATCGAACTGGCCGTGCTCGTCGACCGAGGCGGGCGCGAACTGCCGATTGCCGCCCGTTACTGCGCCCACACCCTGCCCGAACCGTTGCCCGACTCGCAAAACCTGCAACTGGAGCAGGCGGAAAACAGCGGCCTAACTTTGAGGTTGATCCATGCTTAATCCACAGCTCAACAGGCACGGTGAGCTACAGCACTTGCTCACCCTTGACGGACTGCCGCGTGAAATCATCATCAGCATCCTCGACCACGCCGCGCCCTTTACCGAAGTGGCGGAGCGCGAAGTCAAGAAGCTCCCACTGCTGCGCGGTAAAAGCATCTTTAATCTATTTTTTGAAAACTCCACGCGCACCCGAACCACTTTCGAGATTGCAGCCAAGCGCCTGACCGCCGACGTGGTCAACCTCAACGTCTCCACCAGTTCCACCTCCAAAGGGGAAAGCCTGCTCGACACCATCGACAACCTCTGCGCGATGCATGCCGACATGTTCGTAGTGCGACACGCCGCCAGCGGCGCACCCATTCTCATCGCCCAGCACCTTCTGGCCACGGGGCGCGACCATATCCATGTCATCAATGCGGGCGACGGGCGACATGCCCACCCCACCCAAGGCTTGCTGGACATGTACACGATCCGCCACTACAAGCGCGATTTCACCCAGCTTTCCATCGCCATCGTCGGCGACGTGCTGCACTCGCGGGTCGCGCGCTCGCAAATCGCCGCCCTCAAGACCCTTGGCGTTCCCGACCTGCGCGTCATCGCCCCCAAAACGCTTCTGCCTTCCGCCATCGAGAGCATGGGCGCGCGCACCTTCCATGACATGCGCGAAGGCTTGCGCGACGTGGATGTCATCATGATGCTGCGCCTCCAGAACGAACGGATGGCGGGCGCGTTGCTGCCCACCCCGCAGGAATACTACAAAGTGTGGGGGCTGACTGCCGAGAAGCTCGCGCTCTCGAAGAAGGATGCCATCGTCATGCATCCTGGGCCGATGAACCGAGGCATCGAAATCGACTCCGCCGTGGCCGACGGGGCGCAGGCCGTCATCCTGCCGCAAGTCACCTTCGGAATCGCCGTGCGCATGGCGGTCATGAGCATGCTCGCCGGAAACTGAGGACAACACGATGAACATCCGCATCGCCAACGGACGGGTCATCGACCCCGCCCACCAGATTGACCGCATCCAAGACGTTTTCGTTGCCGACGGCAAGATTGCCGCGCTCGGCGACGCGCCTGACGGCTTCCGCGCCGAGCGCACGTTTGACGCCATCGGCCTTGTCGTCGCCCCCGGCCTCATCGACCTTGCCGCCCGCCTGCGCGAGCCCGGCTTTGAGTACCGCGCCACCCTCGAATCCGAAATGGAAGCGGCGATGGCGGGCGGCGTCACCAGCGTCGCCATTCCGCCCGACACCGACCCCGCGCTCGACGAACCCGGCCTCGTCGAAATGCTCTGTACCCGCGCCAAAAAACTCAACCGCGCCCACATCTACCCCATCGGTGCGCTCACCGTCGGCCTCAAGGGCGAACGCCTTTCCGAAATGGCCGAATTGGTCGAAGCCGGATGTTTCGCTGTCTCCCAAGCCAACGTCCCGATTCTTGACAACATGGTGCTCATGCGTGCCATGCAGTACGCGGCGACCTTCGATTTTCGCGTCTGGCTCCAGCCCATCGCCCCGTTCCTTGCCAGGGGAGGCTCTGCCCACGACGGGGAAATATCCAGCCGCCTTGGCTTAGCGGGCATCCCCGTGGCCGCCGAAACCGTCGCGCTCTTCACTTACCTGCAACTGGCCAAGGCAACGGGCGCGAGGCTCCACATTACCCGCCTTTCCAGCGCCGAGAGCCTTGCGCTCATCGACCAAGCCCGCGCCGAAGGGATGGATGTTACCTGCGACATTTCCATCAACCACCTGCACCTGTGCGACCAAAACATCGGCTACTTCAACGCCAACTGCCACCTCGTCCCGCCGCTGCGCAGCCAGAAAGACCGCGACGCCCTCTCCAAAGGGCTGCTCGAAGGGCGCATCAACGCCCTGTGTTCCGACCACACCCCCGTCGACGACGACAGTAAACTCATTCCCTTCAGCGAATCGGAACCCGGCGCGACCGGCCTTGAACTGCTGCTGCCCCTCACCCTTAAATGGGCGGAGGAAAACAGCCTTTCCCTCGCCGACGCGCTCGCCCGCGTCACCTCCGATGCCGCCCGCCTCATCGGCATCACCAAGGCAGGCCACCTCGCCCCCGGCGCGCGCGCTGACCTCTGCGTTTTCGACCCCGCCGCCCGCTTCACCGTCAACCGCGACCACCTCAAGAGCCAAGGCAAAAACACCCCCTTCCTCGGCTTTGAATTGCCAGGGCAGGTGCGTTGCACGATGGTGGAAGGGCAAATCATGTTCGAGCGGTAAGCGTTTTTCCTTCCGCCCGCAGCATGGAATTTTTCGGAGCGGCTGCCACCCTCAGACCGAAACGCCATGCGCATCTCCGTCTCCCCTTCCCCGCCGCTGGCCGTGCGCGGCGAGATTGTCCACTTCACCGATGACCCCGCCGAGCGCGGCAGCGATGCCTGCGCCCATTTTCCCGACGGCTTGCTCCTTATCCGCGATGGGCATGTGCTCGATTGCGGGCCTGCGGCGGAACTCGAATCCAAGCTGCCAACTGATGCCCGCCGCGTGGATTATTCCGGCAAGCTGATTTTGCCGGGCTTCATCGACACCCACACCCACAGCGCACAAACGGAAATCATCGCCAGCCACGGCGAGCATCTCGCGGAATGGCTGGAAAAATACGCCTGGCCCGCCGAAGCCCGCCATGCCGCCCCGGCTCATGCCGCCAGCGAGGCTGGATTCTTCTGCGACCAACTGCTGCGTCATGGCACAACTACCGCGATGGTTTTCACCACCGTGCATCCCGTCAGCGCCGATGCCCTGTTTGAAGCCGCCCGCGCCCGCCGGATGCGGATGATTGCCGGCAAAGTACTCATGGACCGCAACTGCCCGCCCGCGCTGCGCGACGATCCCGCCCTAGGCGATGCCCAATCCCGTGCGCTGATTGAAAAATGGCACGGACGCGACCGTCTTGCCTATGCCGTCACCCCGCGCTTCGCGCCCACTTCCTCGGAAGAACAGATGCGTCTCGCCGGACGGCTTTTCAGCGAAATCCCCGGCCTCTACCTGCAAACGCACTTGGCCGAGCAGCGGGCGGAAACCGCCTGGGCCATGCGGCTTTCCCCCAATGCCCGCAGCTATCTGGACATTTACGAACGCTTTGCCCACATCGCCCCGCGCAGCAACTTCGCGCACTGCCTCTGGATTGACGACGAAGATTGCCGTCTCATGGCCGAACGTGGCGCGGCGGTCAGCTTTTGCCCCACCTCGAACCTCTTCCTTGGCTCCGGCCTCTTCGATTTGGCTCGCGCCCGCCGCTTCGGCCTGCGGGTCGGCCTAGGCACGGACATTGGCGCGGGAACCAGCTTTTCCATGCTTCAAACACTCGCGGAAGCCTACAAAGTGCTGCGGCTCGCCGGACAGACACTCACCCCGGAGGCCGGGTTCTACCTCGCCACCTTGGGCGGCGCACGCGCCCTTCGCCTGGAAAGCCGCATCGGCAGCTTCCTCCAAGACAAAGAAGCCGATTTCATCGTCCTCGACCCCCACGCCACCCCGCTGCTCAAAGCGCGTACCACCCGCGCCGCTACCCTGACAGAACGCCTCTTCGCCCTAATGACGCTCGGCGACGACCGCTGCGTCGCCGCAACCTATCTTCTGGGAGAAATCGCTTTTGCACAGCAAAAAGGCACGGTGGCTTAGACGCGGAGAGCGGCGCGGAGTGCGCGGTAAAGTGTTTCCGTTTTTTATCGGGATTGTCAGTTCATCCTAACCATCTAGATGAAAACGGCCACAGCAGGGGTTTCGTCCTTTCCGCAAGAGTGATTGCGCTATTTTGGGATTTCTACATCTTTTTCATCTGCCCGATGAATTCAGCCAATGGATAAGTGCCGTCCAAGTCGGAATTTCGGGTCTGGTACACCATGAAATAGCGGAAACTTTCCCCAGCCTTGTCCGCCCATTTACGCCCAAGACGCAATTTGGCCGCGCTATCTGAATTGTCGCGGTCGTCACCTTTGGCTTCTATGAGAAGCAATTTGTCATTTTCCGTCAGTACCAGAAAATCTGGATAATGATTGATAAAGCCATTGAGATAAAAAGAATAGGGCTTGCGTTCCGCAATTTTGTGCCACCATTTCACGTTGTCCAAAGCGGATATGGAAGCAATCAATTCATGCTCAAAGACATTCATCTTTGCTTCGGATGTATAAAGAGATTTAGCTAGTGCGCCACCCATCTCTGCTGGAGTGATGATTTTAGGCAGGGCGTAATTTGGACGGCTCTCTATTTCCCCTGTATCGAGTTTCTCCTGAAATTGTTTTTCCCGATAGGCATCCAACAAGTCTTCAATTTTGGCTCGAATCCTGGCCGCAAAAGCTGGTAGTGCGTTTTCCAACGCCGCCAAGGTATCGGCATCCATCGCTTCCACGATACGCCGCGTATAGTCCTTAATCTCTTTTGAGTTAACGCAGTTCATGGAATGCTTTTGCTCAATCGAATTAGACAGAATATCACTCAACTTCTTTTTCTTTTGTTCTGGCGGGCTGGATGCCATCAGTTTGCTAATATATTCTCTTTCACCCTGATTCATCTTTTTATAGTTGGGAACGGCTTCTCCGCTGGTGGCAATATCAATAGCATACAAATTCTCTTCTGACAGATCGAAAGAGATTTTGATGTCTTCATGCGTCAGGCAAAAGCCTGCGGAAAGATTTTCCTTATTGAGCGGCACGTCATGCCCATCATGGAACATCTTGGGGGTGGTTTTCAGAAAGAATTGCGGCAACCGCAAGGCTTCCGCCTCAACCTGATAGGCCGGACGCATATAAAACTGATTCATCTTTCCCTCCAGAATGCCTCCGGGCAAGCCAGACGCTTCGCTTTGCGCCACTTCGGCTTCATAGGCCGCGCCTTGTTCCATTGCCAGCCGGGTCATTTCCGCCACGGCGAGGGAGGTGATGCCCCGTTCCGCCTGTTCGGCCTGTCGCGCAAGGTCTTTGCGAGCCTCGTCAAAATCAATGTCCCGCACGGCATCGCGCTCTTCCAGTGTTAGCGGAACCGATACGGAAAGTGGCGGCATCAGCAGGTCGGGGCTTTCTTCCGCTCCAATCCGCATGTCCTTTTTGCTGAATCCGGCACGGTTTAGTCCAGCAACGATATTGTCGAGCGTCTCAAAGAAAGTGTCTGAACAGGTCAGCACATAGGAGAGGTTGAGCGGAGCGGCGGCGTGTTTCCGGGCATAGGGCTGCCGGAGCACGCGCCCGACGATCTGCTCGACCTCCACGCGGGAGCTTCGGTTGGCCAGCGTGGCGAGAATGTAGGCAAAGGGGCAATCCCAGCCTTCTTTCAGGGCATTGACCGTAATGATGTAGCGAATAGCGCACTTTTCGTCCAGCAGGTCTTTCGGCAGTTCATTGATGCCGGAAGTCTTGATGGCGATTTCTTCCTTGGGAATGCCGATGCCAATCAATTTTTCTTTCAGCTTTTCAAATGTGGCAGCGTCTTCCGCGCCTTTGGACTGCGCCTGAAACAGCACAATGGGGCGAATATAGTTTTCGCCGGAGGCGCATGCCGCTTGCGCTTCCGCTTCCAGCCGTCCGCGTAGCTGAATGGCGTTCAAGAGCACGTCGTTTTGGCTCTTCCGGTTGTAGACCACCACTGGCAGCTTGACCATGTGCTCCTTTTTCAGTTCGCGGGCATCCACGTAAGAAATGATGTTGCTGTTTTCTCTGGGCGTGGCGGTCAAGTCCAGCACAAAGGTGGGGTTCAGGTTCTTCAGCATCTCCACGCTCAGGTCGGACTGGGCGTTGTGGCTTTCATCCACGATCACGACCGGGGCAAGCTGGTTCAGCACTTGAATGAGCGCGGTTTCATCCACGCCCTCCACTGGTGTTTTCGAGGTGGGAAAGGCTCTGGCGAATCCGGCAAGCTGGCTGTTTTCCTGATAGAGCTTGCGTCCATCCTTTTTCTTGCTGCGGATGGAGTCATAGCTGAGCACACAGACGGAAAGCTGTTCACGCACCGTAGCGGGGCTGAAATTTTGCCCGCTCAGCAATTGCTCCTTGGTGTAGAGCGCGACGCGCCCGCTGAAATCGCGGTCTAGCCGCTGCCGATAGGGATGCCGCGTATCGCCAAGATTGAGGAGGGTTTGCTCCAGAATAGCGGTGGAGGGCACAAGCCAGACCACGACCCGGCTTTTGCCCTGGGGCATGGCGTCCAGAATGACCTTGACCGCCGCGCAGGCCAGAAATGTCTTGCCGCCGCCCGTTGGCACTTTGAAGCAGACATGCGGCGTGCCCTTGAGGGCGTCCCGGTACGACGGCATGCAATCGGCAAAAGAGCCGATTTTCACGTCCCGATCCAACCAGTGCTGACGATAAGCGGCGGCATAATTGCCCGTGGCTTCCACGGCCTTCAGATAGTCGGCCAGATCGCGGAGCGTTTTGTTCTGGTAGTGGTTGAGTTCCACGGCTTCCCCTAGAGTTTTGCCATATCGCGCGGAATTTTTTTGAAAATCAGGCGATGCCGCTCCAACTCCGCGTCGCTGAGCGTGTTGATGTCCGCGTAAATGAGATAAGCGTCGGCCTGTGTTTTGATGCTTTGCATAAACGCCCGATCCAGCGTGGTGGCACGGTCTTTTTCGTAGCAGAAGTAATAGGCCGTGTCTTGATGGCAGCCCAGCAGGTAAGGTTCTTTTTCGCTCGCCTGCGGCAAGGGTTGCTGCGTTTCCATGTACCAGACATATTCCCGGATGCTGTCCGTGGCAACGGCTTCGTTGATGGTCTTGTTTTCCAGCAGCAGCGGCTCGCCCAAATCGTAAAAGCTGAAAGATCCGCCCGTGCCTTCCACATCCGCGTAGCCGTCCATAACGCGCCGCACCCGCTCGGCGGTAATGCTTTCCGCATAGTCCATCATTTCCACAAGAATAAACTTTCGATTGCCGCCGTCTTGCTTGTTCATGTTCAGCACGGCGTGGGCGGTCGTGCCGGAGCCTGCGAATGAATCAAGGATGATGGAATCGGGGGAACTGGCAAAGGTGACAATATATTCAATAAGTTTTGGTGGCTTCGGGTGATCGAGAACCTTGCTGCCAAGTATTTCAGTTAGCGTTTGCATTCCGTCTGAATTATAGCCTTGAGTATTAAACCACGTTTCTGGTTTTTGTGTGGTCATTCGGTCTTTAAGGAATACTCGTTGTACTGGAGAAGTTTTGCCAGACTTGCCAAAAATAATCCTGCCGTCTGCGATTCTGCGTCCCACCTCTTCTTGATTAAACACCCAATATCGGCCCTTGGGCGGAAAATGTGATTGGCCAGTCGCAGGGTTTATTATTTCAAAGTATGGGCCTTTATGGTTTGCAGACAAGTCTTGTGTCGTCCACAGGCCGCGTGAATCGTTGTCTGGGTTTGAGTAATTTTTCGAGATAAATTCTTCTGATTGAGGTATGCCCAACAATTTCAGATTATTTTGGTTTTTAGCGTACACAATAATAAAATCATGAACGGGCGGTATGTATCCCATGTTATTGCCGTTTGTCTTTTTTTTCCAGACTATGTTGGCAATGAAATTATTCGCGCCAAATATCTCATCACAAATTAATCGTAAATTGGCCTGTTCATTATCATCAATACTGATAAATATAGCGCCATCATCAGCCAGCAGTCGTTGCAACAGCCGCAAACGCGGGTACATCATGCACAGCCATTTATCATGGCGGCTTAAATCCTCGCCTTCCTTGCCGACTACTTCCCCAAGCCATTTTTTGATTTTGGGATCATTGACGTTATCGTTATATATCCAGCCTTCATTGCCGGTATTGTACGGCGGGTCAATATAGATGCACTTGATCTTCCCTTCGTATTGCGGCAGCAGCGCCTTTAGCGCCTCAAGGTTGTCGCCCCGGATAATCTTGTTGCCGTCCGCCAGGTTTTTTCCGTTCCGTTCCGTTCCGTTCCGTTCCGTTCCGTTCCGTTCCGTTCCGTTCCGTTCCGTTCCGTTCCGTTCCGTTCCGTTCCGTTCCGTTCCGTTCCGTTCCGT
>JAITVD010000061.1 GCA_031285965.1 Azoarcus sp. | reverse complement strand
AGGCGACGCTTGCCTTATCCCGCTTTTATTTAGAAAACCCCCTGCACTCTTTATGCCTAACGGTTACGCATTGATAAACTCCGCCGAAAAACGTTTTTTTCTCCCATACAAACTTTTCCGCTTCTCTTGCGTAATGTTTAATTTCATTATTCCATAAGGCTTCCGCAAAAGGCTCTAAAAGACGATTCACTACTTTCAATATATAGCGAATAGGCTGCCATTTCGCCGGACGACCATAATCCACGAAAATAGCTTTTCCTCCTTTTGGCAATAATTCCAGCATACGGTTCACGATTTGATATTTCTTATTTTCAGGAACTTCATGCAAAAGGAAAAAGCTGCATATAAGATCATAGTCAACGCCTTCCTCTCCGAAAAAATCGGCAGCGTCACGCCGCATCACTTTGCACCACGGCTTGTCTGCCAGTTTTTGCTGCGCGTGCTCGATCTGCACTGGCGTGACATCGGTCAGGTGAAAGATGCCACGCGAACCCACTTTATCGGCAACACGTTTCACCAAATCCCCATAAACGTGCGCCACCTGCCAGACTTTCATTCCCTCTCTGATTTCGTTCAGATAGGCGCGTATCAATCGCTGGTCATTGAAAAACAAGAGGACGCGAACCACCAGATTGCGATCCAGCCAGCGCACCTTTTTCGGGTCGACATAAGCCCAGTTGTACACCTCTGTCATGTAGTCTGGAAGATTAGCGTCATAGGAATCTGCCATCGCCCAAGAAGAGCTTTGTTTCATGTCCATGATGCCTCCTGAAAAATGTGAATTGAAAAGTATTTATGCGAAAAACAACAACCAAAAGCGAAAACTGAACACTTGGGCAACATCGTGACAAAACGAACCGCGCAAAGCCGTGAAAGCTGAAGAAAAATGATGTTGCCGTTGTTCACCGTTCCAATTTTTGATGAGCCGAGTATAGGTGCGCAACTACCGCCGCGCAATCATCAACGACAAATTCCAAGCCGAAAAATAAAATTTTTCTCAAAATTCTCTATGTTTTTTAATGTAAATCAAAAATAGGAGCTAATTACCCATAAGCCCTGTTACTTTGCTGTGCAAAAATAGGTAAATTTTAGAAAAATCTTCGTGTTTTTACCGATTACTCGCCCGTTTCATCGCCCAAGAAACCGCCGCTCTGCCGCGCCCAAAGCCGCGCATACAGCCCGCCCCGCGCCAGCAAGCTCCGGTGGTCGCCCTCCTCGACGATGCGCCCGCGCTCGATGACGACCAAGCGATCCATTGCCGCAATCGTCGAGAGGCGGTGCGCGATGGCCACCACGGTTTTGCCTTCCATCAACTGATAGAGGCTTTTCTGGATGGCCTCCTCCACCTCGGAATCCAACGCGCTCGTGGCTTCGTCAAGCAGCAGGATGGGCGCGTCTTTCAGCATGACCCGCGCAATGGCGACGCGCTGGCGCTGCCCGCCGGAGAGCTTCACGCCGCGCTCGCCAACGTGGGCATCGTAAGCGCGGCGGCCTGATGGGTCGCCCAATAACTGGATGAAATCATGCGCTTCGGCTTTTTGAGCCGCCGCAAACATTTCATCGTCATCGGCCTCTGGCCGCCCATACAGGATGTTGTCCCGAACGGAGCGGTGCAGCAGCGAAGTGTCCTGCGTCACCATGCCGATTTTGGCTCGCAAACTGTCCTGCGCCACGGCGGAAATGTCCTGCCCATCAATCAGGATGCGCCCCGATTCCGGGTCGTAGAAGCGCAGCAGCAGATTGACGATGGTCGATTTGCCCGCGCCCGAACGCCCAACGAGACCAATTTTTTCGCCCGCGCGAATCGTCAGGTCGAGGCGGTCAATCACCCAGCCGCCCGTCTCATCGTCCCCTTCCCTTTTCGCCCCATAGGAAAAGCAGACCTGCTCAAAACGAATCTCGCCGTGTGTGACCGCCAGTTCCCGCGCATCGGGGCAATCCACGACCTGATGCCGCCGCGACAGCGTGTTGATGCCGTCCTGCACCGTGCCGACATGCTCGAACAGCATGGCCATTTCCCACATAATCCAGTGCGACATGCCGTTCAGCCGCAGCGCCATCGCCGTAGATGCCGCCAACGCGCCCGCGCCCGCCTCGCCCCGCGCCCAAAGCCACAGCGCCGTGCCGGACATGCCCAAGACCAGCCCCATCGACAAAACATGCTGGACGATTTCGATGCCGCTCACCAACCGCATCTGCCCGTGAACGGTCTGCATGAACTCCCGCATGGCATCACGCGCATACCCCGCCTCGCGCCCCGCGTGGGAAAAGAGCTTGACCGTAGCGATATTGGCGTAGGCATCCGTCACCCGCCCCACCATCGAAGCCCGCGCGTCGGCCTGCGCCCGCGACACCCGCGCCAGCCGAGGCACGAAAAACCACAAAACCGCCAGATAGCAGACAACCCATCCGAACAGGGGCGCGAGCAGCCAAACATCGAACCCCGCCACCACCACCGAAATCGTGGCGAAATAAATGACGATAAAAACAAGAATGTCGGTCGTGATGAAACAGGCATCCCGCACCGCCAGCGCGGTCTGCATCACCTTGGCGGAAATCCGCCCCGCAAACTCGTCCTGATAGAACCCCATGCTCTGCCCGAGCATCAAGCGGTGAAAATTCCAGCGCAGCCGCATCGGAAAATTCCCCGCCAACGCCTGATGCTTAATCAAGGTATGCACGGACACCGCTCCGACGCTGGCGCAGATGATGCCCGCCAGCAGCAGCAAGCGCCCGCCCGCCTCCTCCCAAAGCCGCTCGGGGCGAATCGCGGAAAGCCAGTCCACCACCTTGCCCAGCATCCCGAACAGCAGCGCCTCAAAAGCGCCCACGACCACCGTGCACAGCATCATGGCGGCAATCAGCCCCCGCAGCCCCGCCGTGCATTGCCACAAAAACGCAAAAAACCCGCGCGGCGGCGTCTCCGGCAGCGCGGCGGGATAGGGGTCGAGCTTTTTTTCAAAAAATGCGAACACGGCAACCTTTCCAAAACATGGCCGCAAGCACTGTAACCGCAAAACACGGGCAACGGCGAACGTGCGGCAGACAGTGCCGCCGCAACGTCTCTCCATTAAAAAATGCCATGCCGTTTGAGCGGCTCGCGCCGCCAGTGACCTCAAAAGCTAGAAAGCTTTCCCCGGCCTATCGTTAAAGCCGCAGCGGGTCATCGTTATTTGCCGGGTTCTTCGGGCGGCAAGTCCCAGCCGCCTATGGATACGATAGAAACCCTGTTTGTTTGTGGAATCCATGTGACATTAGGTGTTTGTGTATTAGCATCAACGTAGCTGAACGAGCCCTAGATAATCGGCGGGGAAATTGCTTGATAAGCGGGAAGGGCAGGGATGATTCGGGAAGAACCGGAACGGGGCAATGAAAAAGGATTTCACATTATGAAATGTGC
>JAITVD010000055.1 GCA_031285965.1 Azoarcus sp. | reverse complement strand
AGCCAGTGAGCTTGCCGTCGGCGAGGAACGGGGAGAGCCTCGCCAGCAGTGCTTCTTCGTGTTGCAGCACTTCTTCGGGGCTATCGCCGGAAATCAGAAAAAGCTGTGCCGGGCTGGGCAGTTGGAGCACCTTGCCCACGGCGATTTGCTCGCGTAGCAGTTCAGGGTCGCTGCTGACGAGGCTGCGGATGTTGTCGTCCGTTTTCAGTTGCAGGATGCCGCCGCCGAGGAGAAGGGCGAAGAGCGCGGCGGCGAGCCATTGCGCGGGTGTCGCTTGCCAGCGCGGCCAGTGCCGCTGCGCCCGCATCAAACGTTCGGCCAGCTTCGTTTCCGGCAATGACACAGGGAGTAGCCACGGATGCCAGAGCATGACCGTGAGCCACGCGCCGACGATGCCGCTGACGGCGAAGCAAGCCATTTGCCGCATTCCCGGAAACGGCATCAGCAGCAGGGCGCAATAGGCGAGCGCCGGCGCGACCAGCACCAACGCCAGCGGCGGCAGCAAGCGGCGGCAGCGGCTCCAGCGCCCCTCCGCTTCGGACGCGCCAAGATGCTGCGCCAGCACCAGAACGCCGTAATCCACCGCGACACCGATGAGGCTTGTGCCGAACACCACCGTCAGGGCGTGGAGGCGGTCGAAAACCAGCCATGTCAGCGACAAGGCCGCGAGCGCCCCCGTGGCAAGCGACAGCAGAATCAGGCGCAGCGCACTGAAGCGGCGGAAGATGACCCACGCGAGCGCGACGCAGCAGAGCAAGGAGGCGCTGCCGATCAGCGACATTTCGAGCCGTGCCCGCTGCGCCGCCGCCGTGGCATGCAGGACGACGCCCGCCCGCAGCAATCGCGCTGCTTCGGGAAATTCACGCGAAAGGTCGTCTTGCGCACGGGCGAGGTCGGCGGCAAGCCGCGTCTGGAGTTCGGATGAAAACGCGCTTTGCGTCAGTTGATAGGGCAGCACCGCATAATGCTTGCCCGCCGACCGCACCATCAGCGTATCGCCGACGGGGCGCACGGGGCTGGCCGCGCTCAAGTGCAGCAGCCAGTTGTTGAAAAAACCGAAAGGGTCGTCGCGCCAGTTGAGCGGGCCGCCCGCGAAAGACTGATAGGCCAGCGACAGGGCGCGTTCGGTGTGCGCCGCCGAGTCGGTTTCAGCAATCCAGTGCGTGTCCTGGTCAGTGATGAATCCGGCGCGATGGGGAAAATACAAAGTGCGAAGGGCATCAAGCCGCGCTTGGACGGCCTGCGGCGTTAGCGGCGCGTCGCGCAGGCTCTCACGTACTTGGCGGGCGGCGCGTTGCGCCGTGGCGGCATCCGGCGCTTCCAGCAGCAGCACCAATTCCCGCTCGCCATGCTGGGCGAGGGTTTTCAGCGCGGCTTCGGCGTGGGGCTTGCGCTCATCAACGGGAAGCAGCGCCAGCAAATCGGTGTCGATTTGAGCCTGACCCAGCCGCACATGGAGAAACAGCGCCGCCGCCAGCAGCGCCAGAATGCCCAGCCAGCCCCATGCCAGCGCGCGGAACCGACGGGCAGTGCGGGCATCGACGGGCGGCGTTTTACTCGAACTGGGCGCGTTCATCGGTGGTCAGCGCATGGTCGGTGGCGATGTCGGAAAAGGCGATGCGGGAGACATCGCCCGCCGCGCTGGTCAGCGTGACGTGGCGGACAACATGGTCGCCTTCCAGCGTGAGCGAGGCGATGACGGCTCGCATTCCGGCATCGCGTGGCGTGAAATGCAGTTGCCAGCCGCCGTCCTTGCCGCCGTTTGGCTGCCCGCGATAGTCGAAATACTCGGCCAGCGCCGCCATGTTCCCGTCGAACAGCGAGAACAGGACGCGGCTGATGGCGCTGACCGCCGGTTCCTGCTCGGCGTTCAGGTTCATCAAGACTTGCCCGCCGTCTTTTTGCAGGATTTCGCCCTGTGTGATTCTCGTGGTCTGCGCAAGGGGCTTCACGGCACGCCACAGCACGCCCCGTGTTTTGTCGACGACGAAGGAGCCGTTCGCGGACAGCCGTTTTTTGATGCCCGCAAGCTGGCGCGTCTGCGTGAAGTTGCCCCGGATGACCGTGTCGTCGGCAAGCCGGGACTGGATGTCGCGCAGCAAGGCGGGATCGCCTTCCGCTTGCGCGGGGACGGCAAGGAACAATCCGCACAGGGCGGCGGCTTTCAGCCATCGGGAGGCTTGCGCCATCGCGTTTTTCATAAATGTCCCTCCAGTTTTTGGCGCAGGATGTTTGGGCTGGCGAAGCACATTTCGCGGGTGCGCATATCGACGGCCACTTGCACGGTGTGGCCGTGTGAGAGGCGTTTTTGCGTGTCGGTATCGCGGATTTCGTAGGTGATTTTCAGCCGATTTTCCCATTCGGCGAGACGCGCTTCAATTTGGACGCGCTGCTGATACACGAGCGGCTGCGCGTAACGGATGTGCAACTCGATGACCGGCCAAGCGTAGCCGGAATCGCGCATCTGCGGAATGTCGTAGCCGACGCGCTGGAGCAGCGCGCAGCGAGCCAGTTCAAAGTACCGGACATAGTGTCCGTGCCAGCAGATTTCCATCGAATCAATGTCGTGGAAGGGAATGGTTAAGTCAATGCGGGCGGTCAGCGCCATCGTTCAGGGTTCCTTGGTTTGGGCGGATGCTGATGTTGCCCAGAAGGGATAAAAATTCGACCACTGGAAAGGCGCTTTCAGGCATTCCGCCTCCAGCAGTTTCGCAAAAGCCGCCGCATAGGGGCGGATAGCCGCCTCCCGGCCTTTGCGCGGCAGATGGATGGATTCGGCAACCAGGCGCATCGTAGTGATGAATCTGTCGCCGTGGCGCATCCCGAACACGGCCAGCAGCGGGCATTGCAGCGTTGCGGCCAGCACGTAGGAGCTAATCGGAAAATCGGCGTCGTGCCCCAGAAACGGAACCCGCACGGTAGCGTCCGCGCTGCCGACGGGCACGCGGTCTCCGGCGATGACGATGAAGCCGCCCGCCTCGATGCGCTGCGCCAGCATAATGGCGGTGTCGATGCCGATATTAGATACATGGAGCAAATCAACGTCATAGTCGGGGTCAAGCTCTTTCATCATGCGGGTGAAACGGACGGCGTTTTCCGTGTGCGCGATGACCGTCAGGCGCAGTCCGGCGCGGCGCTTCGAGAGCTTGCGGCACAGTTCGATGTTGCCGAAGTGCGCGGCAACGAGGATAGCGCCCCGCTTCTGTTCGAGCAGAGGGAGAACATGCTCGAGCCCATCGACGTGATAGTCCATCTGGCGGGAAAGTTCGGCGGCCAGCAGTTTGTCGAGCAGCGCCTCGGAAAATACCAGAAAGTGCCGAAAAACGTTGCGCAGCGAAGACGCGGGCGTCGCGCCGCCGCTCTGGGCATGGAGCCGCCGGAGGTATTCGCGTGACGCTTCGCGGGCGGTGCGCCGCCGCCCAAAAAACCATAGCAGGACGAAGAACAGCAGAAAACGAAACGGCCAGCGCCCGCAAAGGCGATAGGTTCGCAGCAGGAAACGCATCCCCGCCAAACCGCCTGCCTCCTGCATTTTTGCCCAGTGCATCAACCCACCTCCAACACGGAAAAGCGCCCATCCGGGCTGGTCGAGATAAACGCGGGCTTCCACTTCGGCACATGGAAATAGGTCATCCATGCGTCCCACAGCACCAGCGCAAAAATCAGTCCGGCAAGAATCTTGAATGCTTTCTTCATGGCTATTTGCCGGGTTCTTCGGGCGGTAAGTCCCATACGCCAATTGATATGACACCAACACTGTCAACATGGCCTGATGCGTCATGGAACCAATCGACCCCAGGTGTTTGTGTATCAGCATCAACGTAGTTCGCCCGCTCGCGCTGTAGCACCTTGCCTGTCCTGTTCTCCCGCAGGACGACCGTGCCGACTTCCCCCCTAGGCTGTATGCCAAGAGGAAGCGGGGAAAAAATCCCAGGGTTGTAATAAATTGATACGGTAAAACGACCGTCTGGACTCGTTGAATTCCAATCCGGCTCCCAGTCAGGTACGCAAAAATAAATCTGCCAAGCGTCCCACAGCACCAGCGCAAGAATCAGTCCGGCAAGAATCTTGAGTGCTTTTTTCATGGCTATTTGCCGGGTTCCTCGGGCGGCAGCGGCCATGTGTCAACATACTGCACATAAACACATCTCTCATATTCCGGGTAAAAGTCTCTATTGCACACATACCAAGACACTTGCCCTTGAACTGCGGGAAGGTAATCAATAGTTCCGCGCTGCAACACCTTGCCCGTCTTGTTCTCCCGCAGGACAACCGTGCCGTCATTCCCCCACAGTTCCCCGAAAAAAGGGCTAGGAAGGTTGTAATAGCCCGACACGGAAAAGCGCCCGTCCGGGCTGGTCGAGACAAATGCTGGCTTCCACTCTGGCACATGGAAATAGGTCAGCCAGGCGTCGCAAAGCACCAGCGCAAGGAGCAGCCCGGCAAAAATCTTGAATGCCTTCTTCATCACTATTTACCGGGTTCTTCGGACGGCAAGTCCCATACGTCTACCGATATGACAGAAACGCTATCTGAATGCCATCTGACATGTGGCGTTTCTGTCCCAGCATCAACGGAAACCGACCGTTCGCGCTGTAATACCTTGCCCGACTTGTTCTCCCGCAGGACGACCGTGCCACGGTATCCCCACGGATCACCGAAAAAAGGGCTGGGGACGTTGGAATAGACCGACACGGAAAAGCGCCCGTCCGGGCTGTCCGAGATATATAAGGGTTCCCACTCCGGCACATGGAAATAAGTCAGCCATGCGTCCAGCAGCATTAACACAAGAGCCAGCCCAAACAGCCCGCCAAGAATCTTGAGCGCCTTCTTCATGGCGGCTAGCTCCCGCTCAGTGGGAACACAAAGCTGTCATTCACATCGAACCGCTCGATGTTCGAGAACACCATAAAATCACCGCCGCGACCATTGCCGTATTTTTTCCGCCATTCGCGGAAATCCGCGTTGTTCACGTAATGGCGCTTGCCCGAGAACAGCTTGAGCCGATTGCCGATGTACAGCGGGTCGCCGCCGAAAATGCCCAAGGGCTGCGAAACCAGCTTATTACGCCAATTTGTATCGTTAAAGTCGTAGCTGTCCATCACATACACCCCGACCTTGTTGAGCGTCACTTTGTAGCGCGGCTGCCCGTTTTCGTCCGCGAGGCGCTCCACATGACCCTTCACTACAAAATAAAAGTGAAAGTCCCCCAGCGCCCCATAGAGTTCGTCTATCTGGGGAACCATCAAACTTTGTTCGACAGGGCTGAACTGGACTGGACTTGCCAGTCATCATGGAACTGCATCATGCCGGGGCCGGAGCCTGAAAGACCTTCCCCCACGTTGCCAATCTCCAGCCGCTCGCCCACTTTCTGGGGCAAGCGACCTTTTTTGCGAATTAAATCCCTTTCAATAACTTTCTTGGCTTTCTCATTCACCCACACCTTGTTCGCCTTGGCTGCCGTATACACCGACCACGCCCGACCGAAGCGCCGCACCCAGTCCATGCGCACCGTCGTGGTGTCGTGTATGCCCTGCTTGGGAAAGCTGTTCGCGGGCATGGCCAGCCACCGATCCATCAGCCGCGACGCGATGCCCCAGCCGTGCCGCCGCATGATGCCCGGAAGCTCTGGAATCAGTGTCTTGAGTTCGGCGCAGGGGTCGCTCCCAACGTATCCGCCCATATTGTTCCCTCCCATGAATCGCTGATTTGATGAGGCGCGTATGCTGGTTTCATCCACCGTGTATGTCAATGCTTATATCTTCAAAAAAACATAGGGTTGTTTTATTAAAAACATAGGCATGCTTTTCTAAAAACATACCTATGTTTTTTTGAAAACATGCCTATGCCGCGCCAGCAGCCAAGGCAGGCGGCGCAGCATGCCGAAGAACAGGCGGGCGTGCATCCAACTGATGCGCAGGTTGTCGTACCACGGGCGGAAGTGCGAGATGCCGTCCGGCGGATAGCGCACAGGGATGGGCAGGTTGCGGATCGGCACGCCTGCCCAGTCCAGCCGCACGAGGATTTCGGTGTCGAATTCCATCCGGCTTTGTGCGGGCAGGGCGCGGAGCACGGGCAGCGTGGCGGCGAGCGGGTAGATTCGCGTCCCGCACATCGAATCAAGGATGCGCAGCGACAGAGTGTTGATCCAGACCCAGAGGTGTGTGGCGTAGCGCCCGATCAGGCGGCTCGTGGGAACGCTTTCGTCATAGCGCGGGAATCCGGCGATGACCGCTTGCGGCGCGTCGCGCATGGCGGCGAGGAAGGCGGGCAGCGCCGCCGCGTCATGCTGGCCGTCGGCATCCACCTGTAAGGCGTGGGTGTAGCCCCGCGCATGGGCTTCGCGCAGTCCGGCGATGACCGCGCTGCCCTTGCCGCTGTTTGTTGGCAGGCGCAGCAACGCGGTTTCCGGCGCTGTGGCCAGCGCGTCGAGCGCCGCCGCGCAGTTGGCCTCGGAACCATCGTCAATCAGGATGACCGGTAAATTCAGCGCATGAAGCGCCCGGACGACCGCGCCGACCGTCGCGGCGTGGTTGTACACCGGCACAAGCGCCACGGGCCTCATGATGCCGTGTCGGATGCCACCGCTGGATGAGCGAACGAGGCGTTGCCTTGCGAATGGATGCCCTGCGCCGAGGCGTAACTGAAGCGCACTTCATTTTTCTCTGGCAGAAAGCGCAGCGTGAGCGTTACCTCGTCGTCCGGGCGCAGGATGCGCTGGAAGCGGAGTTGGCGCAGGTCGGAGAAATGCCCCTCCACGGGGAAGTAGCGTTGTGCCAGCCGAAGCGCCCAGTCGACCTGAATGACGCCCGCCAGAATCGGCAGTTGCGGAAAGTGTCCGTCAAACGCCCGTATGCAGTCGCGCAGCCGTGCCGCGAACACGACCTCCCGCGCCGAGCGGCTTGTGACGGCAAACGGGGGCAGGGCGTGGCGCTCGAACAGTTCCACGATGGCGGCTGCGGTGAGTTTGCCCATCGCGTTGTAGGGCAGCGCCGACAGATAGCGCCAGCGGCGCGGTAGGGCGAGCGGCTCGACCGACGTGGACAGGCGCTGTCTGAGCCAGCGGTCGAAGCGCGTTTTGCCCAATGCCTGAAGCTGCTCGCGCCCCGCCTCGCTCAGCACGACGGCGGCGACGATTTCGTCGCGTTCCCGCGAGAGCGGCGCGGTACGCGCTTCCGCGATTTCGGGCAAGGCCAGCAGGGCGGCTTCGATTGCGTCCAGCGCCACGCGCCGCCCTTCGATTTTGGCCACGCGGTCGATGCGCCCCGTCAGCCGCCAGCCGTTGGCGTCATTCACGGCGGTATCTTGCGTCTGAAACCAGCCGTCATCGGGCAGCAGCGGCGAGCGCAGCTTGAGGCAGCCTTGTTCGTCGAGTGCCAGCGCGACGCCCGGCTGCTCGCGCCACGCGCCGTTTGGGGCGACGCGGTGCATGACGTTGCCCGCTTCGGTGCTGCCGTAAATCTCAATGATGCGCGGCTCGCCCAGACGGATTGCGCAATCGGCGGCAACGCTGTCATGCAGGGGGCTGCCCGCCGAGAAAACCTCAATAAAGGTGGCGGGCGAAGAAAACGTGTCCAGTTGCGCCAGCCGCTTCAGCGTGGCGGGACTGCTGATGAGCACGTGCGGGTCGGCGCTCAGCCGCCCCAGTTCTTCGGGATAGCGGAACTGCTCGCTGATGATGGGAAATCCCGCGCACAGCGGCCACATCAGCCGAAACGGCAAGCCAAACATATGCTGGTGCGGCACTGTGCCGACAAAACAGGTATCGGACGGCAGATGGCTGCCGAAGCCTTCCTGCAACGTCGCCCCTTCGCGCAGAAGCAGCGCGGCGGCCTTGAAAAAGCGGGTGGGCGCGCCGCTGGAGCCGGAGGTGAATGCCACGATGCCCGGACGATCAAACTGTGGCGCGGGGACGGAAAAAGCATCCGCCTCGGCGAGCGTGCCGTCCGCGCAGCCGCTCCAGTCCGGCAGGGCGCTGTGCGGGCTGCGGCCTACCCAGGGCTGCGGCAGGAAAGCGCGTGTCGCGGGCAGGTCATCCGCCGCCAGCAGCGCCGTTTGTCCGTTCAGCCAGCAGGCGATCAGCCAAACGGCGAACGCATAGGTGTCGGGGTCGAAAAGCACGATTTCCGGCGCGTTGAGCCGCATCAGCGCACGGCGGGCGGCAAGGAGGTCGGCGCGGAATGCCGCGTAGGATACCGGGATGGCGTTCCGGTAAAAGGCGGCGGCCTCTGCCGGCGCCGACAGCAAGGGCGGGGGAATGAGCGGATTAGCCATGCGGCACCGTGGAAGGCAGGCGGCGCATCACGCGCTGGCGGATCAGCCATTCGCCGCCGAACATCGCGCCCATCGCCATGTAGGAAATCAGCCCGTTATAGAGCGTCCAGACGGACAGGGGCTGGGTGGTCGTCCAAAGGGCGATGCCGCCGTTGATGACGAAAAACGCGCACCAGGCGAGCGTGACGCGGCGCGTGTAGCGGATGCCTTCCGGCGGAAAATCGGGTGTCATGCGACGCGCCAGGCGCTCGATGATTGTCTGCGGCTGGAAAAGGCTTGCCGCGAAAGCCAGCAAGCCCATCGCGCTCATCAAGACCGGGTAATACAGCATGGAGGCCGAAGAGCGCAGCAACAAGGCGGCAGCGCCCAGCCCCGCCACGACAGGCCCCATCCAGCCAAGCAGCCCCACGATGCCCCTGCGCCGCCATGCCAGCGGCAACAGCAGGAAGCCGCACAGCCACAGCGGCCACGACTGCCAGTAGCACAGCCAGAAAAAAAGGGGCAGGGCGGCGGCGATGAGCGCGGTGGCGAGCGGCGGCTTGGGCGGAACGCGCCCGTCAGGCGTTTTGCAGATGGTCATGGACGGCATCCACTACGTCGCCAACCGTTCGCGCCTGTTTGAAAGCGTCGGGCGAAATCGGCTGCCCCGTGATCTGCTTCAACTGAATCAGCAGGTCGACGGCATCGATGCTGTCAATGTCGAGTTCCTGATACAGGTTAGCGTCGAGCGTCACGTTTTCGGCGGGCACTTCAAAATGCTCGTTCAGGGCATTGCGTATCCAGTCGAAAATTTCTTCTTTGGTCATGGTCGTGGACATGGTGTTTCCTTCAAGTCGTCATCGGCTGCGGCTGGCCGCGACATAGTCGGCAAGATGGCGGACTGACGCAAAGTGCTGGCGGGTCTCTTCCGCTTCTGGCGAGAGCGTCAGGCCGTAGCGTTTGTGCAGAGCGACGCCCAGTTCCAGCGCGTCGATTGAATCAAGCCCCAGCCCATCGTTGAACAGCGGCGCGTCGGTTTCGATGTCGGCGACGGCGACATCTTCCAGATTCAGCGTCTCGATGATGAGGGTTTTGAGTTCGTCAATCAGTTCAGGCGTCATTTTTGTAGCTCTCGGCTAAAGAAATCGGAAAGATGGCTCGTCAGGACACGCGCCATCAGAGTGGGCGCGGTGTCGGCGGGGACGATCTGGTCAGGGTTCATGTCGTCGTGCACCGTCAGCACGAAATGCGGGCGCTTGAGCGGCGCTTGATACCAAGGCTGCTGTTTGGACAGCATCGGCTCGGTCACGGCGATGACAACTGGTGTCAGCGGCAAACGCCCGCGTACCGCGATGTTGGCAAAGCCGCGCTGCAAGGGATTCGCCCCGCGCTTGGCAAGCGCCTCGATACGGGTGCGCGTGCCTTCCGGGAAAATAATCAGGTTGCTGCCCGCGCGAACCGAGGCGATGCAGTCCTCAATCAGTTGCGGGCCGTTCTGGTTGCGGATGAAGCCGCAGAGCGAAACGGGGCCGAGCATGAAGGGATTGCGCCAGGCGGACGCTTTGACCACGCAATCGGGCTGGCGCAGCAGGGAAATCAGCATCACCACGTCGATGAGCGACGGATGGTTGGCGACGACCAATAAACCGCGCCGTTGCAGTTTTTCGAGGCCGCGCACCTCAAAACTGATAACGCCCGTGACGGTCATGACTTTGCAGAAGAACCGGAAAGTGAGGCAGACGATGTCACGCGCCATCGCCTGACGGCGCGGGCGCTGCCAGACCGCCAGGCGCAGGAGCGGAAACGCCAGCAGCAAAATCACCAGCCCGCCCAGCCCGAACAGCGCAAAGCAGAAGCCAGTTGCCAGAATGCGCCAAAGCCGCTCAAACGAAAATCGGCTCGCGCCGCACGGCGGCATCGTCATCTGGATTGGATGCTCAGGCATGGCGCGTTTCCGGCGCGAAGCGCCGCAATTGCCAGTCCGCCGCGTCGGTTAGCGGCAGGGCGCGGCGCGTTTCATCAAGGGCAAAGCGCAGCAGCGCCAGCGGGGAAGGGTCTGCCTGTGATGCCGCCGCTTCGATGGCGTGTGTCGATGGAATGTGTTGGGAAGGCGCGATAGCGCGGGGCGCACGGACGCTTTTTGCCGGGGAGGGCGAATCGTTATGGACGAGGCGGCAATCGTGTCCCGGCACGAGTTCGACCGCATAGGCGAAGCAAGGCGGCTCACCATCCATAAAAGGACGAAGCAGCATGGGCAGGGGCGCGTCGCAGAACATCAGAATCACGGAAGGCACGCCGTCGGCAAGCTGGGCGAGCGCCTCAGTGATGCCGGAAAATGCCATCTGGTTTTCGGATGCCAGCGCGGAAACGGGAGCGCGGCTTTTTTGGGCGATCTGGAAAAGGCCGGGAATGGCGTTATGCACCGACATGCTGAATTCCTGCGGCGACACTTGGCCTTCCGCCGCCAGCGACTGCAAAAGCGCCAGGGAGCGATCCAGTTCGCCGTTGCGGCTGCAAAAAATAATGGGCTGCCCATCGTAGGCGAGCGCCGGAGCGTAAAGAGCGTCCAGCGCGGCGCGGCCTGCCGGACGCGCCCGTCGGCGAAGAAGCGGCGGCATGGCTTTCACTGCGGCAGCTTCTTCCCCGTCGGGCAGCGGCGCATCCCCCCGCGCCCAAGAGCGCCACGCATCGGCATCGGGCATGGCCGCCGCCCAGGCGCTCCAGCGGCGAAAGGAAAACTCGGGGAATGAGGCCATGAGGGGGGAAATGAAAGCGGAAAGGTTCTTTTGAGCCGGAAATCGCGGCGAATGCTTGATTCTAGCTGATTCGGTCGGCCAGATTGAGCGCGAGGTTGACAAGTCCCAGCGCCAGCAGGATGAGCGCGAAATAAATCACCTGCACCCTTTGGCTCGGGGTACGGCGGGTCTCGGCATACTGATGACGCAGAAAAATGACCGCGAGCGCCGCGATGGCCACGAGCGCCGCGCCGAGCACACGCGCCGCCCGCGCACCGAATTGGTAGCCTGCAATGAGAGCGTCACGGGCGGGCATAAAGAATTCCGGCGCAAAGGCCAGCAGGTACAGCCCGAACAGTGCGCAGAGCACGGACATCATGACAAAGAAGGCGCGAAGCATGAGAGGGCGGGTTCCGGCGCGGTTCGCGGGCTTTAGAGCGGCGGGAACAGTTCGCCGCCCGCCGGGGCGGGCGGCACGAGGCCAAAGTGCTGCCAGATGGCATGAGGGGCGACGCGCCCGCGCGGAGTACGCTGCAAATAGCCCTGCTGAATCAGGTATGGCTCGATGACATCTTCGATGGTGTCGGAGGATTCCCCGATAGCGGCGGCGAGGTTGTCGAGGCCCACCGGGCCGCCGCCGAATTTATCGAGAATGGAGAGCAGGAGCTTGCGATCCATGACATCCAGCCCGAGCGCGTCGACATCGAGCATCCTGAGCGCGGCATCAGCCACCTGAACGGTGACTTCGCCGCCCGCCCGAACTTCGGCGTAGTCGCGCACGCGGCGCAGCAAGCGGTTGGCGATGCGCGGCGTGCCCCGCGCCCGGCGGGCGATTTCTAGCGCCCCCGCGTCATCAATTTTGACTTCGAGCAGCCGCGCCGACCGCCGGACGATGAAAGCCAGCTCGTCGGGCGAATAGAACTCAAGCCTTGAAACAATTCCGAAGCGGTCCCGCAGCGGGTTGGTGAGCATTCCGGCGCGGGTGGTGGCGCCGATGAGGGTGAAGGCGGGCAGGTCGATTTTGACCGAACGCGCCGCCGGGCCTTCGCCGATCATGATGTCAAGCTGGAAATCCTCAAGCGCCGGATAGAGGATTTCTTCCACAACCGGGGAGAGGCGATGGATTTCATCAATGAACAGCACATCGCGTGGTTCCAGATTCGTGAGCAGCGCCGCCAGGTCGCCCGCGCGTTCCAGCACGGGGCCGGAAGTCTGGCGCAGGTTCACGCCCATCTCGGCGGCGATGATGTGGGCAAGCGTCGTCTTGCCCAGCCCCGGCGGGCCGAAAATCAGCACATGGTCGAGCGCCTCGCGCCGCTTGCTTGCCGCCGCGATGAAAATTTCAAGCTGCTCCCGCGTTTTGGCTTGCCCAACGTATTCCGAAAGCCGCCGGGGGCGGAGCGCCCGCTCGATGGCTTCTTCCTGCGGGCTGGCGGCGGCGGGCGCGATGAGGCGGTTGTTTCCTGACGATAGGGTGTCGGTTTCAATCATGGGGCGAAGTGTAGTGGAACTTGCCGCAAGCGGGACGGATTGAAATGAGCGCGTGGCAGGCAATTCGCGGATAATCCGCGCCTTCTGTTGACTGATTGATCTGGGGAACGAACATGATAAAGGCGGGCATTGTTGGCGGAGCCGGTTATGCGGGGGTCGAACTGCTGCGGATTTTGGCGGGGCATCCGGCGGTGCGGATAACGGCGATTACCTCGCGCGATATGGATGGAATGAAAATTTCAGACATCTTTCCAAGCCTGCGCCGCCGCGTGGATTTGAAATTTGTTTCCCAAGAGGATGAGGCGTTCAAACGCTGCGACGTGGTTTTCTTCGCCACGCCCAACGGCGTTGCCATGCAGCAAGCGGCGGGGTTGCTGGCCGCCGGGGCGCGGGTGATCGACCTCGCCGCCGATTTCCGCATCCGTGACGTGGCGGAATGGGAAAAATGGTACGGCATGCCCCACGCCGCGCCGGAACTGGTGGCTGAGGCAGCCTATGGGCTGCCGGAAGTCTGCCGCGAGCAGATTCGCGGCGCGAGGGTGCTGGCGAATCCGGGCTGCTATCCCACTGCCGTGCAACTGGGTTTTCTGCCCTTGATTGAAGCGGGCGCTATCGACTGCGGGCATCTGATCGCGGATGCCAAATCCGGCGTTTCGGGCGCGGGGCGCAGGGCGGAAGTCGGTTCATTGTTTTCCGAGGCCAGCGACAGTTTCAAGGCATATGGCGTGGCGGGACATCGCCATTTGCCGGAAATCCGCCAAGGGCTTTCCCGCATGGCGGGCGGCTCCTCCGTTGGGCTGACCTTCGTGCCGCACCTCACGCCGATGGTGCGCGGCATCCATGCCACGCTTTACGCGAGGCTCACAAAAGACATTAGCGCCGCCGCTTTGCAGGAACTCTTCGAGTCGCGTTTTGAGGGCGAGGCGTTCGTGGATGTGATGCCTGCGGGCAGCCATCCCGAAACGCGCTCCGTGCGGGCATCCAATATGTGCCGGATTGCGGTGCACCGCCCGCAGGGGGCGGATACGGTCGTCGTGCTGTCGGTCATCGACAATCTGGTGAAAGGCGCGGCGGGCCAAGCGGTGCAGAACATGAACATCATGTTCGGCGAAAAAGAAAGCCTCGGACTGGAGATGCTCGCGGTTAACCCCTGAATATAATAGGTCGAGGTTACGGACGGGAGAAACATGTTTACTTCGCTGGAAGTGTGCGCGGGCGCGTGAGGGTAGGCGCTGGGTCTGGAGATGGCCGGTTTCGACTATGCCGCGCTCGTTGAACTGGAACCGGAAGCCTACGCCACGTTGCGCCTGAACCGTCCGGCTTGGAACGTCATCGAAGGGGATCTGTACCAGTTTGGCGGCAGCCCTTATGAAGGAGTCGACCTGCTGGCGGGCGGAGTTCCGTGTCCCCCGTTTTCCAAGGTAGACAAGCAGTTGGGCGCAGAGGACGTACGCGACCTTTTTTCCGAGGCGCTTCGCTTGGTTGACGAATGCCTCCCGCAGACTGTGATGCTTGAGAATGTGCGCGGTTTGCTTGATGTGATCTTTGACGATTATCGGGTAAGAGTTGAAAGCCATCTCAGAAAGTTGGGTTATGTTCCCGGTTGGTGGTTGCTCAATGCGTCGGATTTCGGCGTATCTCAGCTTTGTCCGCGTGTGGTGTTCGTGGCTGTCCGCAAAAATTTTGCCAGTGGGTTTTCATGGCTTGAGCCGTGTAGAACCGTACCGCCTGCCGTGGGCGATCTGCTGCATGATTTGATGGGGGCGAATGGTTGGCACGGTGTCGGACTTTGGCGGGAAAAAGCCAGAGGTATCGTGCCGATGCTGGTTGGCAGCTCGAAGAAGCACGGAGGTTCCGATCTTGGGCCGGCCCGCGCCCGAAAATCAGTCTTTTTGCAAAAATCTTGATTTCCGGACGAAATTGGGGTTTTTTGTAGTTTTTTCGTAGGAAAATGGTGGAAATTCAGGGGGCGGCTGGTAGTTTTCTGTCGATTAAATGGCGGTTGAAACCGTTGCGAGCCGAGTTTCCTATAGCCGTGTGGGTTTCAGCCCGATTTTGCCCACCTGAATCCGTCTGGTTTCTTACTGCCCTACTGTCATCGTGTCGCCCGTCTCTTGCAGCAAGCCCTCCTGCAATGTCACCAGATGGGCCAGTTCCTTGGCGTCGGCATAGTCTTTTTCAAATTCGGCAAGGGGCACGTTGCCCATCAGCAGA
>JAITVD010000012.1 GCA_031285965.1 Azoarcus sp. | reverse complement strand
GGAAAAGTTTGTATGGGAGAAAAAAACGTTTTTCGGCGGAGTTTATCAATGCGTAACCGTTAGGCATAAAGAGTGCAGGGGGTTTTCTAAATAAAAGCGGGATAAGGCAAGCGTCGCCTGCCTTCAATAAGGAACAAAATTTTCTTTGCATGGGCGGAGAAGCTGGGGTGGCGGGCATCCGGCGGTTTCCAAAACCAGCGCCCTTTGTCGGTATAATCAGCCCTTTTTCGAGCGGTTATGCGGTTTTTTCGCGGATTTCATGCCCCCGCCGGACAGCCTTGCGCGTTGACCATCGGCAATTTCGATGGCTTGCATCTTGGGCATCAGGCGTTGTTGAGCTTGCTTGCCGACCGGGCGGGCGAGCGGGGGCTGCCCGCGTCGGTGCTGACGTTTGAGCCGCATCCGCGTGAGTTTTTTTCTCCGCTTGACGCGCCTGCGCGGCTGACTTCCCTGCGCGAAAAGCTGTTGCTGCTTGGCGATAACGGCGTGAATCACGCGCATGTGCAGCGGTTTGATGCCCGTTTCGCCCGCCTCGGCGCGGAAGAATTCATCCAGTCCGTCCTCGTGCGTGGGCTGAAAGTGCGCCATCTGCTTATTGGCGACGATTTCCATTTCGGCACGCGGCGCGACGGCGATTTCGACATGCTGCGGCGGGCGGGTCACATGTGCGGCTTCGGGGTGGAGGCGATGCCGACCTTGTCCGTTGCCGGTGAGCGGGCGTCGAGTTCTGCCGTGCGCAGGGCGCTTGCGGCTGGGGAACTTGCCCATGCGGCGCGGCTGCTCGGGCGCTCTTACAGCATTGCGGGGCAAGTCGCGCACGGGAACCAGCTTGGGCGGCAAATCGGCTTTCCGACGCTCAATATCGCGCTGCGGCATCGCCGCCCCGTGCTCTCCGGCGTGTTTGCGGTGGAGGTTGAGGGGCTGTCCGGCGAGCGTATCAAAGGCGTGGCCAACGTGGGCGTTCGCCCCACCGTGGGCGACGCTCCGCAGCCCCGGCTGGAAGCCCATTTGCTCGATTGGTCGGGCGAGTGCTACGGGGCGCATTTGCGGGTTCATTTTTTTCACAAATTGCGGGATGAAATCCGCTTTCCCTCGCTCGACGCGCTCAAGGCGCAGATTGGGCAGGACGCGCAGGCGGCGCGTGGCTGGTTCTCCCAACGTCTGGAGGCCCCATGTGGCTGAAAGGAACAGGCTGTCATGACTACCGATTACCGAAAAACGCTTAACCTGCCCGATACGCCGTTCCCGATGCGCGGCGACCTGCCCAAGCGCGAGCCAGCGTGGGTGGCCGAGTGGCAGCGGAAAAATCTTTACCAAAAAATTCGCGCCGCCGCGAAGGGTCGCCCCCTTTTCATCCTGCACGACGGCCCGCCCTACGCGAACGGAAACCTCCACCTCGGGCATGCACTGAACAAAATCCTGAAAGACATCATCGTCCGCTTCAAGACGCTGGGCGGGTTCGACGCGCCTTATGTGCCGGGCTGGGATTGCCACGGTCTGCCCATTGAGCACAAGATAGAAACCACCCACGGCAAAAACCAGCCCCCTAACAAGGTGCGCGAGCTATGCCGCGCCTACGCCGCCGAGCAGGTGGAACGCCAGAAGGCGGATTTCATCCGTCTCGGGGTGCTGGGCGACTGGGACAAGCCTTATCTGACGATGGATTTCGCCAACGAGGCGGACGAAATCCGCGCGCTGGCCGAAATGGTCAGGCGCGGCTACGTCTTTAAGGGCTTGAAGCCGGTGAATTGGTGCTTCGACTGCGGCTCCGCGCTGGCGGAAGCCGAAGTGGAATACGCCGACAAAACTTCGCCCGCCATTGACGTGGCTTTCCCGGTTATGGAGCGCGATGCCCCCCGGCTGGCGGCGGCGTTTGGTGTGACGCGGCTGGAAAAGCCCGCAGCGGCGGTCATCTGGACGACGACGCCTTGGACGATTCCCGCCAATCAGGCGCTTAACGTCCATCCCGAATTCGATTACGTGCTGGTGGATGTGGGCGAGCGGCTGCTCGTGCTGGCACGGGAACTGATGGAATCGGCGCTGGCTCGCTTCGGGCTGGAAGGCAAGGTCGTTGCCTCCGCCAAAGGCGCGGCGCTGGACAGAATCGCCTTCCGTCATCCCTTTTTGGAGCGCCCCTCTCCGGTGTTCCTCGCCAGCTACGTGGGCAGCGACACAGGCACGGGCATCGTGCATTCGGCGCCGGCGCACGGCGTGGACGATTTCAATTCGTGGCTGGCCTATGGACGCGGGCGCGATGAAATCCTCTCCATCGTGCAGGGCGACGGGCGATTTGCCGCCCATGTCCCATTCTTCGGCGGCATGAATATCTGGAAAGCCAATCCGGCCATCGTCGAAAAAATCAATGAGGCGGGCGCGTTGCTCTCGCACGGAAAAGTCGTCCACAGCTATATGCACTGCTGGCGGCACAAAACACCGCTCATCTACCGCGCCACGCCGCAGTGGTTCGTGGGCATGGATGTGCCGGTGGGCGGCTCCACCCTGCGCGAACGGGCGCTCAAGTGCGTGGAAGAAACGGATTTCTTTCCCGGCTGGGGAAAAGCCCGCCTGCACGCGATGATTGCCAGCCGACCGGATTGGTGCGTTTCGCGCCAGCGTACTTGGGGCGTGCCGATTCCTTTCTTTCTCCATAAAGAAACTGGCGAATGGCATCCGCGCACAGTCGAACTGATGGAAGAAGTCGCCCGCCGGGTTGAACGGGAAGGCATCGAGGCGTGGTTCAAGCTGGACGCTGCCGAACTGCTGGGCGCTGAGGCGGCGCATTACGAAAAATCCGGCGACACGCTGGATGTCTGGTTCGATTCCGGGACGACGCACCGCCATGTGCTGCGCGGCTCCCATCCGTGCGCTCACGCGGCGGGGCCGGTTGCCGACCTTTACTTGGAAGGCTCCGACCAGCATCGCGGCTGGTTCCATTCATCCCTGCTCACGGGCGCGGCGATTGACGGCCACGCGCCCTACAAGGCGCTGCTCACTCACGGGTTCACCGTCGACGAGCAGGGGCGCAAGCAGAGCAAGTCGCTCGGGAACGTCATCCTGCCGCAGGAAATCTCCGACAAATACGGCGCGGACATCCTGCGGCTGTGGGTGGCTTCCACTGATTACTCCAGCGATTTGGCGCTGTCGGGCGAAATTCTCAAGCGCATCATCGAAGCCTATCGCCGCATCCGAAACACGGTGCGCTTCCTGCTCGCCAACGTGGCGGATTTCGATGCCGAAAAAGACATGCTGCCCGTGGACGAATGGCTGGAAATCGACCGCTACGCGCTCATCTTGGCGCGTCGGCTGCAAGCGCAAGTGCTTGCTGACTATGACCGCTACGAATTTCACCGCGTTGCTCAGGCGCTGCAAACGTTCTGCTCGGAAGAGCTTGGGGCGTTCTACCTCAGCATCCTGAAAGACCGCCTCTACACCACGGCGGAAAAATCCTTGTCCCGACGTTCCGCGCAAAGCGCGCTCTGGCACATTGCCCAGACGCTCACGCGGCTGATGGCGCCGATTCTCGCGTTCACCGCCGAGGAAATCTGGCAGACCTTCACGAACGGCGCGGAAGACTCCGTAATGCTCCAGACATGGCACGCGCTGCCCGAAGTGCCCGACGAGGCGGCGCTCGATGCGCGTTGGGCGCACATTGCCGCCGTGCGGGTTCTTGTCCTGAAAGAGCTTGAAAAACTGCGCATAGAAGGGCGGATAGGCGCGGATTTGCAAGCCGCCATCACCCTCTCCGCCGAAGGCGAAATGTTCGATGCGCTGTCCGCGCTGGGCGATGACCTCAAATTCGTTTTTGTCGTTTCCGCCGCCAAACTGGAACGGGGCGCGTTCGCCGTTCGTGCTGAACCCGCTCCCGGCGCGAAATGCGAGCGGTGCTGGCATGTGCGCGAGGACGTGGGGCAGGACGCCGTGCACCCAACGCTCTGCGGGCGCTGCGTGAGCAATCTTTTCGGGGAAGGGGAAAAGCGCCGCTATGCCTGACCGCCAGCGGAATTTCTATTTACGGGAGGCGGTCATGCGAATTAGAAAAGCTGTTTTGGCGGCACTGTGCCTATGCCTCGGCGCGGCGGGTGTTTCATCGGCAGCCGACAAGGCTTACACCAACAGCATCGGCATGGCGTTTGTGCTCATTCCGGCGGGGTCGTTCGTGATGGGAGCTGTCCCCAACTTTGGGGGAGCCAGCGATGAAACGCCGCAGTTCAAAGTGCTCATCAGCCAGCCTTTCTATCTGGGGAAATACGAAGTCACCCAAGCCCAGTGGGAGGCGGTGATGGGGAGCAATCCGTCAAGATTCAAAGGGCGGAACAATCCGGTGGAACAGGTTTCTTGGTTTGACGCGCAGGTGTTCATCCAGCGTTTGAATGCCAAAGAGGGACACAGCCGCTACCGCCTGCCTACGGAAGCGGAATGGCGCCGCCCGTGCGGGTACGCGCAGCGTCTACTTTTTCGGGAATGACGAAAATAAACTATCAGAGTATGCGTGGTATGGCGAAAGCAATTATGAAACCGACGCTACCCATCCTGTGGGCGAAAAAAAGCCTAACCCTTGGGGACTGCATGATATTTACGGCAACGTATGGGAATGGGTTCAGGATAGGTATGAGGATACGTATTCAGCGGGCAGCCCAGAGGTTGCTCCCAAGGAATCGTCAAACGGCTCCTGGCGGATGATTCGCGGCGGCAGTTTTCGCGGCGAGGCATTCTATTGCCGCACCAGTCACCGGGACCCCATCAGACCGCATTCTCGGAGAAATGACAATGTTGGGTTTCGGTTGGCTCTTTCCCCAGAGTAACGGGCAAGGGCATTGCCTCTCAAAAAGTGATTTTTCATAAAAAGGAAGGAAGTGTGAAACCCTCGTTTACCGCCGCTTGGGCGGCCTCACAAAGAATCTACAATCCCGCCAACCCAGCGGAGAAAGTCGCGCAGGTCATTGGCGGAACCGTTGCGGTCAATATCAGGCTTTCGGATACAACAAAGCAATGGACAAACACCTGTGCGGTTCGCATGAGCTATATCCTTAACCAGACAGGCACATATATCCCGCGAATTCCCGGACAGACGGTGACGGGCGAGGACAAACGGAACTATTTTTTCCGTGTCAACAACCTAATCAACTTCCTGCGCCACCAATGGGGTGCGCCTGAAACCATCAAATATCCCCCGTCCGCTGCTCTGGCAGGGCAGAAAGGCGTTGTTCTTTTCGAGATAGCAGGCTTCTCAAATGCTGCTGGACATGCAACGCTGTACAACGGTACGTCGTGCTACGACCACTGCTATTTTTACGAACGGGAAGCACTTCAGCAGACCACGAAGGCACATTTCTGGAGCCTGTCATGAAACGTTCTCTTTTCGTTCTCCTGCTTCTGTATCCAGCTATAACGCATGCGGGGATGGATCAACGAAACAACGCCACCAACTTCAAGGATCGTGCTCTGGCGTTTTGTATTGCGAAAGCCTACAAGGACACGCCTACGGTAGAACTGGATGCCAGAAAAACCGGCGGTTTTTACCTTGAGAAGACATATTTCGATCTGGATGCTGACCCGAAAATGAATGCTTTGATCGATAAATACCTGCGCTACGACTACCGCATGCCTATTGAGGGGTTCGTCGACGCGAAGTTCGATCTTTTGAAGTGCATCGACATGTACCACAGCTTGGAACTCGACGAGTTGGTGCGGAAGTACGTTCCGCATCCAGACTGGATTGGAAACAAACCGCCCGAAAATAGGCGGAAATAACCCATTTCTGGAGCCTGTCATGAAACGTTATCTTTTCGTTGCCCTGCTCCTGTGCTCAGCCTTAGCTCATGCAGGGGAAGACCAAGTTATGGCCGTCTACCGAAACAACGCTACCAACTTCAAGGATCGAGAGTTGGCGTTCTGTATTGCGGAGGCTTACAAGGAATCGTCTGCGGTAAGAGAGGATGCCGCTGATACTGGCAAAATTCACCTTGAGTGGACATATTTCGATTTGGAGACGACAGAGTCCGGCTTGGATGTCAATACAGAAGGTTCTGCATTGATCGGTAAGTATCTGCGCCGCGACTACAGCTATCCTATTGAAGGATATGTCGGCACAAAGTTCGATCTTTTGAAGTGCATCGACATGTACCACAGCCCGGAACTCGACGAGTTGGTGCGGAAGTACGTTCCGCATCCAGACTGGATTGGAAACAAACCGCCCGAAAAACGGCGGAAATAACCCATTTATGGAGCCTGTCATGAAACATTCTCTCCCCGTTTCCCTTTTTCTGTGTTCGGCCATCGCGTATGCCTGACCGTCGCGAAGCCTTCCGCGCCTTGTTGCCTTGGCTTGCGCTGATTGCGCTGGTGATTGTGCTCGACCAGGCGACGAAGCAATGGGTGCTCGCGCTGGCCGAAACCCATTTCGCGCATGCCCGTCGGGTTGAAGTCACCTTCTTTTTCGACCTCGTGCTCGCCTTTAACCGTGGCGCGGCCTTCAGCTTTTTGGCAGAGCACTCGGGCTGGCAACGCTGGTTCTTTGCGGTGCTGGCGCTGGCGGTGAGCGTCTGGTTGCTGGCGCTCATCTGGCAGCACCGCCGCGAGCGCCTGCTGCCGTTTGCCTTTGCCCTCATTGTTGGCGGCGCGATTGGCAACGTCATCGACCGCCTCAACATTGGCGCGGTCGTCGATTTCCTCTCTTTCCACGCGGGCGCGTACTACTGGCCAGCCTTCAATCTGGCGGATTCCGCGATTACGCTGGGCGTTGCCCTGATGCTCATTGCCCAGTTCCGCACGAATAAAAACACGCCGCCGGAGAAAACCGCATGAACCAGACCGTCCTTGCGGACAGCCTTGTCACGTTGCACTACCGCATCAGCTTGCCCAACGGGCAGCCGCTCATTTCCACGTTCGAGGCCACGCCCGCCACGTTGCGGCTGGGCGCGGGCGAAATGCTTCCGGCAATGGAAAAGCTCATCATCGGGCTACCTGTCGGCAGCCGCCATGTGTTCGAGCTTGAACCCGACGAGGCTTTCGGTCCGCGCCGCCCCGAGCTTGTCGAGCGCGTGAAGCGCGAGCACATGCTCTCGCGGGAAGTCGAGGCGATGAGCATCATGGAATTCGTTGCCCCCGATGGCGCGAAATACTCGGGTTTCGTGCGCGAGGTCGATGAAGCGTCCGCGCTGATTGATTTCAATCATCCGCTCGCGGGCAAAGCTATCCGCCTTGAAGTCGACATCATTGGCGCGGTGTCGGCCTGATGGCGGTTCCTGAAATCCTCCTTGCCAAGCCACGCGGCTTTTGCGCAGGCGTTGAGCGGGCGCTCGAAATTGTCGGGCGGGCGCTTGACCGCTACGGCGCGCCAATTTACGTGCGCCACGAAATCGTCCACAACCGCCACGTCGTCGACGGGCTGCGCGCGCGCGGCGCGGTTTTCGTCGAACACCTCGATGAAATCCCGGATGACGCCACGGTCATCTTCAGCGCACACGGCGTGCCGCTTTCCGTGCAGCGGGAAGCCACCCGCCGGGGCTTGCGCGTATTCGACGCCACTTGCCCGCTCGTCACCAAAGTCCATGTGGAAGTTGCGCGGATGCACGGGCAAGGGCGCGAAATCGTCATGATTGGTCACGGCAGCCACCCCGAAGTCGAAGGCACGATGGGGCAGCTCGAAGGCGGCATCCATTTGGTCGAAACCGTCGCGGACGTTGCGTCCCTGCGCCCCGAACGACCGGAAAAATTGGCCTACGTCACCCAGACCACCCTCTCCATTGACGATGCCGCTGACATTGTTGCCGCTTTGCGCGCTCGCTTTCCCGCGATAGCCTGCCCTAAGAAAGACGACATCTGCTATGCCACCCAAAATCGGCAGGATGCCGTCAAGCGCCTGACGGAGCCAGGCTGCGCCGACATCGTGTTTGTCGTCGGCTCCCAAAACAGTTCCAATTCCAACCGCCTGTGCGAAGCCGCCGCGCTGCGCGGCGTGGCCGCGTATTTGCTGGACGACGCCGAAAGCATTGACCCGGCCTGGCTCGCGGGCAAAAGGAAAATCGGCGTCACCGCCGGGGCTTCCGCCCCCGAACCCCTGATTGCCAGCGTCATCCATCGCATTCAGGCGTTGACCTCCGCCACGGTGCGCGAACTGGAAGGCGCACGGGAAACAACGGTCTTTCCGCTCCCGAAGGGGCTGCAAAAGGAATGAGCCTATGCAGGAAATATGAACGCTCTGTCATGCGGCGAGTATGAAATGATGCCGTGCGCGTGCCGGGGGGCCGCGGATTGGAGGAGATGGGCATGAACGCGTTTTTCAGGGAATTCAAAGAATTTGCCGTCAAAGGCAGCGTTGTCGATCTGGCGGTTGGAATCATCATCGGCGCGGCCTTTGGAAAAATCGTCGATTCGCTGGTCAAAGATTTGGTGATGCCCGTCATCAGCCTTTTCTTGGGCGGGCTGGATTTTTCAAATTGGTTCATCGTCCTTGGCAGCCTCCCGGACGGCTACAGCGGGGCGATGACTTATGAAGCCCTGAACCGTGCGGGCGTGGCGCTGCTGGCGTATGGCAACTTCATTACCATCCTGATTAACTTCATTATTTTGGCGTTCATCATTTTTGTGATGGTTCGGCAGATTAACCGCCTGAAAAAGGAATCGCCGCCGCCCGCGCCCGCGCCAACGCCGGAAGATACTTTGCTGCTCAGGGAAATCCGCGATTTGATGCAGAAGCCGTAAAAAAGGGAGCCAAAGCGGCTTCAATGAGCGGTTTTATTTGAGACGCGCATTAAGTGGGCGATGCCGCTTCGTGGAGGTCGTTTTCGGCTTTTTTCAACGCATGGTCAATGTTCATGGCAAAGTTTCTTCTTCCAAGAACATTGATGAAGCCGTAGTTTTGTAAGACTTTTAACGGCTGCTTCTGCACTTGGCAGAGAATAAGCCTCGTGCTGGATGCTTGGCATCGCCGATATAGCTTATAGAGTGCGTAATAGCCTGTGGCATCCATTGCGGGAACTTTCCGCATTCTTAATATGATGGTATTGCATTCTTTTATTTTTTCGATGTATTCAACAAATTTATCCGCTGCGCCAAAAAAGAATGGGCCATTTATTTCATAGACGATGACATGCTCAAGTTTCTTTTTGTTTTCAATGTCGCTTTCTTCTATTCCTTCATAGACTTCGTCAGAATCGTCGATATGCGTAATATCGGACATTCTTTTCATGAACAGAAAAGCAGCTAAAATCATGCCAATTTCAATTGCATAAACTAAGTCTACAAAGATTGTCAAAAGAAAAGTAACTAACAGGATGAGCGTATCATTGAATGGTGCTTTTCTTATTTCTGAAAAGGCTTTCCAGTCAAACATTCTGTATGATATGGTAAATAATATAACAGCCAGCGTCACCATCGGAATCATTTCGACATAATCCATAAAGGCGACCATCAAAATGAGGATAAATATCGCATGGCTCATCCCGGCAACAGGCGTTCTGCCGCCATGATTGATATTGGCAGCAGTTCTGGCAATGGCACCCGTCGCCGGAATGCCGCCAAATAAGGATGACCCAATATTGGCAATGCCCTGCGCGACCAATTCCATATTGGAACGGTGTTTTTTGCCAATCATGCCGTCCGCGACCACGGCAGACAGCAAGGATTCGATGCCCGCGAGAATGGCGATGGTCAGCGCGGGCTGAAAGAGTTTTCCAATCAGTTCGAGGCTGAAAGTGGGCATTGCGAGCGAAAAAGCCATTGAATTGGAAATATCGCCAAAATGCGTCGCTATTGTTTCGACAGGCAAAGAAAAAATATTGACAACTAAAGTCGTTACGACAAGTGCCGCGAGCGGCGCGGGCAAAAATTTTAATCTTTTAGGATAAAAAATAATCAAAAGAAGCGCCCCAACGCCTGTTGCAAGCGTGGCGGGATTAAAAAAGGGAATATTTTTAATGTACAGCATCCATTTTTCAATAAAATCTGCCGGAATTTCTTTGAGGTCTAATCCAAGAAAATCATTGATTTGCGTCGAAAACAAAACAACCGCAATGCCGTTTGTAAAGCCCGTCACAACAGGATAAGGAATATATCGAATCACCGCGCCAAATTTCATGACACCCATTAAAACAAGAAGCATTCCGGCCATTGCCGTGGCGGTAATTAAGCCGCTCATTCCATAAGTCTGGATAATTCCATAGACGATGACCACAAAAGCGCCGGTCGGGCCGCCGATTTGCACCCGGCTTCCGCCAAGGAAGGAAATCAAAAAGCCCGCCACAACCGCCGTGACAAGCCCTTTTCCGGGCATGACACCCGATGCGATGCCGAGCGCAATGGACAGAGGAATGGCAATGAAAGCGACGATCAGCCCCGCGTTCAGGTCAGCCAGAATGCGCCGAGGCGTAAATTCCCAAGGCTCAACTTTAATCAGTGTTAATAGTTTTGGCCGGAGCATTATTTGTGTCCATCCGAATAAAAATCGGAAAATTAAAATGCGGGATTTTTGAAATAGGCAGAATCGTTGCCGATGCTACCTTCTTGCCGTGCTGCCGTCCAGTTTGGACGCTTTTTTGCTTTTTGCGCCTGAGGACGGAAAGGCATGTCGGCGGGCTTGGACGGACGATTCACCCACAAGAGCGGAAGAAAATTTTTGCCTCCGCTTGAAGGTTCTGGGCAGATCTGCGGCGGGTTCCATTTATTCCTGCTCATGGGCGCGGGCATTGGCGGGGATGCCCTGCAAGGCGCTGGGAGGTTTTGGCCGCATCATGGCGAACGGGCGTTTTGCAAGCGGCGGCATGTTGTTTCTATGCCGCACCACGTTTTTTCTTTTCCATGTTGTGTAGCATGACCTCTCTTTAATCTTGTGAGCAAGGTGATGCCATGAAAGAACTGCTGTCCTTTGACACCATGTATACCCCAAAAATTATTGCGATTCTTTTTATCCTTGGGCTGGTCGGGATGCTGGTTGCGGGCATCACCATGATTGTCAGCGGCGGCGTCTTGCAGGGTCTTGGAATCATCGTGTTTGGCGCGATTGGCGTGAGGGTGTATTGCGAGCTCATGGCCGTTGCCTTCAAGATAAATGAAGCCCTGCAAGAACTGCGGAAAAAGTAATTTTTCGGGGTTTTGCTATCATGCGCGCCCGGCTTTGTCCGGGCGTTTTCTTTTCCGGCTTTCTTTTTCTCATCCATGTCCGACTTGCTCAATGCCGCGCAGCGCGAAGCGACCCGCTATCTCGACGGCCCTTGCCTGGTGCTGGCCGGGGCGGGCAGCGGCAAGACGCGGGTCATCACGCGCAAAATTGCTTGGCTGCTGGGCGAATGCGGGCTGGATGCCGCCCATGTGGCGGCGATTACGTTTACCAACAAGGCGGCGCGGGAGATGCAGGAGCGGGTCGCCAAACTGCTGGGCGGGCGGGCGCCGGACGGGCTGACGGTGTGCACGTTCCATGCGCTCGGGGTGCGGATTATCCGTGCGGAAGCGCGGCATTGCGGGCTGAAGCCGCAGTTTTCGATTCTCGACGCGACCGACGCGGCGCAGATTGTTCAGGACATTGCCGGGGATTCGGCCAAGGGCGTTGCTCGGCAACTGCACTGGCAGATTTCGTCGTGGAAGAACGCGATGGTTTCGCCTGCGCAGGCGGCAGGGCTTGCTTCAAGCGACGTGGCGGCTCAGGCCGCGCTGGTTTATCCAGAATACGAGCGCACCCTGCGGGCGTATCAGGCGGTGGATTTCGATGACCTGATTGCGCTGCCAGTGCGGCTGTTCGATGAAAACGCGCAAGTCCTTGAACGCTGGCAGAGCCGTTTGCGCTATCTGCTCATTGACGAATATCAGGATACGAACCGGGCGCAGTATCGGCTGCTGCGGCAGTTGGCCGGGGTGCGCGGGGCGTTTACGGCGGTGGGCGACGACGACCAGGCGATTTACGGCTGGCGCGGGGCGGATGTGGAAAACCTGAAGCAGTTGCAGGCGGATTTCCCTCAGCTCAAGGTCATCAAGCTGGAACAGAATTACCGCTCCTCAAGGCGCATTCTGGAGGCCGCCAACCGGGTCATCGCGCACAACGAGAAACTTTTCGAGAAGCGCCTGTGGTCGGAGCACGGCATGGGCGATGCGGTGGTCGTCACAAGCTGCCGCAGCGCCGAGCATGAGGCCGAGTGGGTGGCGATGAAAATCAACGCGCATCGGTTCCAGCACCGCGCCCGCTACCGCGATTACGCCATCCTGTATCGCGGCAACCATCAGGCGCGGCTCTTGGAAGAGCAGTTGCGCAATCTGCGCATCCCTTACCTGCTCTCTGGGGGGCAAAGTTTTTTCGAGCGTTCGGAGATACGCGATGTTATCGCGTGGCTGCGGCTGCTGGCGAACGGGGACGACGATTTGGCGTTCATCCGCGCCATGACCGTGCCACGGCGCGGCATCGGCTCCAGTACCATCGAGGCGCTCGGCGCTTACGCGGGCCGCCGCCACGCGAGTTTTTTTGCGGCGGCTTCCGAGGAAGGACTAGCCGGACAACTCCAGCCGCGCCAGCTTGAAAGCGTGCGGGAGTTTGTCGGCTTCGTCGGGCGCATGCAGCAACGCGCCCGCGCGGAACCGGCGGCGGATGTGCTGGCGGCGCTGCTGGCGGCGATTCGCTACGAGATCTGGCTGATGACGCATTACGAGCATCGGGAGGCGGAGGCGAAATGGCGCAATGTCTCCGAGTTCGTCGACTGGCTTGGGCGACGCGCCGAACAGGACGGCAAGAATCTGATTGAACTGACGCAGACGGTGGCGCTCGCTTCGATGCTCGACAAGGAAGACCCCGATTTCGACGGCGTGCAGCTTGCCACGCTGCATGCGGCGAAAGGACTGGAATTTGCGCATGTTTTCCTGATTGGCGCGGAGGAGGGGCTGCTGCCGCATCAGGGCAGCATCGATGAAGGCAAAATCGAGGAAGAGCGGCGGCTAATGTATGTGGGCATCACCCGCGCCCAGCGGAGCCTGAACGTGACGTGGTGCGAGCGCCGCAAAGTGGGCAAGGAACAGAGGACGTGCGAGCCGTCGCGCTTTATCGCCGAGATGGGCGAGGAGGTGGAAGTCAATGGGCGCGAGCAGCGCAACGCGCCTCTCTCAAAAGAAGAGGGGCGGGCGCGGCTGGCAGGCTTGATGGCGATGCTTGAGGCGGGGCAGAAACCGGGGCGATGAAGCGGCCTATCGGGCGACGGGCGGCTCAGCGAACTGAGCGCCTGCTTGGTTGGCTTGCCAAGCGACGGCGCGGCGGATTTCATCGTCGGTCAGATCGGTGAATCCGGCTCTGGGCGGCATGGCGTTCTTGCCGTTGAGCACCGACAGTACGAGGCTCTCATAGCCAGTGGCGATGCGCGGCGCCCAAGCGGCGCGGTCGCCGTTCTTGGGCGCGCCCGCCACACCCGTTGCGTGACAAAGTGAACACTTTATGTTGTAGATTTCCTCGCCCGTGCGATGGCCTGACGGAGATAATGCTGTGGACGCAGGCGGTGTTTCCTGTGCTTCCGGCACAACAGGCGCGGCTTGCGCGGGAGCCGGATCGGCAGGCGCTTGGGACTCGAACCGGGCGACGGGGCGGGTTAGCGAATAGGATTCTTCGGGGCTGACCATGCTTTTTTGCTCGCAGCCGACAAGCAGCGCGGCGGCGATGACGGCGGCAAAGGGAGATAAGCGGAGCGGTGGCATGTCGGAACCTTTTTGTGTATATATGTAAAATGGCTGGAGCCAGCGGATTGCCTCTTTGGGGCGGGTGTTCCAGAACACCGATTTTTGGCTCCATTCTAGCCTGAAGGCTCTCTGGCTGGAGACTGGAATGGCATGGAATTTTCATTTGTCTCCTGTGATAGATTATGCCTCCTTGTTGAAGTCCCGCGTTTCGGTTTGCTGCGGAAGCGCCATTGTTTATCTCGGCTGTACTCAGATATTAAGGTTCATGAAAAAACTGTTTTTTCCCCTGTTCATGTGCGCCATGATGATGTTCGCGCCACTGCCGTTTTTCGTTCCGTCAGCGCAGGGCGCTGATGCCAACGGGGCGCAGCCATCGAGGCTGATGATGTTTTTCTGGGGCATTGTCGGCTATACGCACTGGCCAAAAGGGAAGGAATCGCTTCGGATTTGCCTGTCCGTAGATGATCCGCATTCGACCCTGATTCGCCAATCCGCCCGTGAAATCAAAACCGATTACTCTATTGTCATTCGTTCCATGCCGGAAAACGTGCCGGCTTCGTGTGATGTCCTCTATGTTTCCGGCTCGGGCGCGGCAGACAGGTTCCCGCGCTCGCTTATTGGCTCGCCGGTATTGACGATTGGGGATGGCGGAGGGTTTTGCAGCGTGGGCGGAATGTTCTGCCTGTTGCCAAGCGGCGGGCAGGCTGGAAAAAATATCAACAGCTTTGCCGCGAATTTGGATGCTATTTCTCGCAGCCCTTTGCGGGTCAACCCGCAGGTGCTGCGCTTATCGAAGCGTAACAAGGGGCATTAGTGTGAAGGAGAAGCGCAAAACTCTTTTCGGGGAGCTTCGCTACATCATTTTCTGGTCGGTTGCGCTGTCGCTGCTCATCAGCAGCGCGTTGTTCGTTGCGACGTTTTTCCATACCGCCCGTGTGCAGCAGAAGGACAACGTCACGCTTCTTGCGCGTACCGCCGCATCCACAGTTGAGGCTGCGGTGATGTTCGCTGACCAGCAGACGGCAACCGAGATATTGGACGACATCCTGAAGGACGAGAAAATCTGCCGAATTACGGTTTATTCGGGAACTGGCATCAGCGGGGATGTGTTTGCCCAATCAGCCAAGCCTTGCGGCATCGACCCTGAAAAGGGACGGAAAAACGCGCTTTTGTCACTGCTGTCGAGCAAAGCGGTGCGGGCCGGAATCAGCAATGGCGGGCAGCAGCTTGGGGTCGTAGAGATTGTTAACGATGATGCCGTCTATTTGGGCTTGCTGTATCGCGGGGGCGGGGTGCTGGTTTTCTGCCTTTTCATGGCAATCGCAATGGCCAGCGTGTCGGCGCGCTGGATGGAGCGCCGGTTCGCTACCGAACTCGCGTCGCTCTCCGGCATGGCGCATGCGGCGCGGCTTGAAGGCGATTTCACCCGTCGGCTGCCCGTGTTTGAAATTGCCGAGTTCAATGGCCTGGGCCAAGATTTCAATGCCCTGTTCAGTGAGATACAGGCGCGCAACGCTGAAATTCTGCTACGCCAGTCGCATCTGGAAACCATCAACAAGACGTTGTCGAGCCAGGCCATGTCCGACCCCTTGACCGGCGTCGCCAACCGCGCCTGTTTCAGCGAGCAACTGGAAATCGCCATCTCCAAGGCGCGCGCGAACGGAAACCGGATTGGCATCCTGTACATCGACAACGACCACTTCAAGGAAATCAACGACCGCTTCGGCCATGCTGCGGGCGATTCCCTGCTGGTCAACGTGGGCAAGCGCCTGAGCGGCGCGGTGCGCGAAAGCGACCTTGTTGCCCGGCTGGGGGGCGATGAGTTCGTGATACTGCTTGCCCCCCTCAATGGCGAGGATGACTTGCGGCATGTATCGAACAAGATTCTGGCGGCAATGTCGCGCAAGCTGAGGCTGGAGGAGCGGGAAGGCGGCATCGACATCGAGTTGGGCGTGAGCATCGGCATGGCTGTGTTTCCAGATCAGGCGCGTGACGCAATTGGTCTGCTCCGCGCGGCTGACTATGCTATGTATCGAGCCAAGCGCCTTGGGCGCGGACGTGCCTGTATGTACGACCCATCTGTGGATGTTGCCCTGGAGGGCGAATGACGAAATTTCTTGCTGCGGCCTGTCGAGCCGTTTCCGCAGGCAAATGGATTTTGCTGTTGAACTTGGGTTTGCTCTCCGTAGGCTGCCAGACGCCGCAACCGCCGCCTAAAGCAGCGGGCTTGAGCGAAGAGCAGGTGGCCGTGCTGCGCGAACTTGGGTTTGAGACGGATGACGCTGGCTGGCGGCTCGACTTTGGCGCGCCCTTCTTGTTTGAAAGCGATACTTCGCGGCTTTCCGGGCAGAGCCGCGAATCCATCGCCCGCATGGTGAATGCCCTGAAAGTGATGGGGGTTGATCGTCTCAGGGTGGAAGGCTATGCCGATAACCGAGGCAGCAAGCTCTATAACGAGCAGCTTTCCTTGCGCCGCGCCGAAGCCGTGGCGCGTGAGATAGAGCGCAACGGCATGCCGTACAGCAATATCGTGGTCACAGGCTTTGGCACGGATAATCCCGTTGGCGACAACAAGACTAGGAAAGGACGCGCCCAGAACCGCCGCGTAGCCGTTATCGTGCCGGTCATGGATTGAAGGCGGCGGCCACGCGCCCCCGAAAAGCACGGGCTTCGGCAGACACGCCTTTCAGACGATTTCCACCCGGTTCCGCCCATTGCGCTTGGCCTCATATAAGGCGTGGTCGGCGCGTGACAGGGTTTTGTCGGCGCTGGGATCGATGTGGGACATGATGGTGACGCCAACGCTGGCGGTGACGTAGATGGGGGCGTCGTTGTAGATGAGCGGGATGTCCTCGATGACTTTGCGCACCCGTTCGGCCAGCCCAAGCGCACCTTCGCGGCTGGCCTGCGGCAGCAGGATGGCGAATTCCTCGCCGCCCAGCCGGGCCAGCGTGTCGGATTCCCGCAGCAGTTTGCGTATCTGCCTGACGCAGTGGCAGAGCACGGCATCCCCCGCCGCGTGGCCATGCGTGTCGTTGATTTTCTTGAAATGGTCGATGTCGATCATCAGGACGGCGGCATCGCCCGGATAGCGCGTCAGGCGCGTGCGCTCATGTTCGATGTTCTCAAAGAAGGCGCGGCGATTGGGGATGCCGGTGAGCGGGTCGGACGTGGCAAGCTGCCATAGCTCGCGGGCATGGCGCTTGCGCTGCGAGATGTCGCGGTAGATGTAGAGGAAGCCGATCAGGTGCTCGTGCAGGCGGATTGGGACGAAGTCGCGCTCTATCCAGCGGCCATCCTTAAAGTGTATTTCTTCGCCATATGAGGGACGCGCTGCCGCGCGCAGTTCTTCAAGGCGGTCAAGGAACGCCTGGCTGTCCTCGGCAACGTGGCTGCTGAATACCATCAGCGGATGCGCGGGCTTGCCCAAAACATATTCTTCGGTTCCCGGCAAGCCGAGCAGTTCAAATATGTACTGATTGAGCAGGATGATGCGCCCCTGGAGGTCTTCCATGATGAGCGAGCCGGGGAAGTTCTCCACCACGGCGTTCAGATGGGAATGCGCGATTTCGAGTTCCTGCCGCGCCGCCTTTTGTTTTGTGAAATCTTCCTTGGTGGCAATGAAGTGCTGGATGACGCCTTCGTCGTCGAGCGCGGGCGCAATGGTGATATGTTCGTCGTAGAGGCTGCCATCCTTGCGGCGGTTGATGAGTTCCCCGTGCCATACGCGCCCCGAGAGGATGGTCTGCCACATATGCGCGTAAAAAGCATTGTCCTGCTTTCCCGATTTGATTAGGTTGCCCGGTGTCCGGCCAATGGCATCGGCTGCCATATAGCCGGTCATCTCGGTGAAGGCCGGGTTGCACCATTCGACAATGCCGTCCGGCGTGGTGATGACGATGGAACTTGCGCAGGCGTTGAGCGAGTTTTCCAGCAAGTTCCGCTGCTTCTCGATTTTAGAGAGCCAGTTCCGGTGGTGGCGGTTGGCGTGGCGGAAAAACAGGTAGCCGAAGAGGATGCAACTCATGCCGACGGCCATCAGCAGCATGATGGTCATGTTGTTGCGCTGAACCGCGAGGAGGGTTTCTTCCAGCAGGCTGGCGTTGTCGGCAGCCCAGATGATGCCTATAGGCATGGACTCATGGCGGCGATAAGCAACAATCCAGTTTTCCGCTTTAATTGGCGTGAATTCATTCGCGTCGGCGTGCTCGTCGCTTTTGTCCTGCCAGCGTTTGACGATGTCGCGCTCAAACATCAGCAGGCTGGCATCCGGCGGCATCGTCGCAAGAAGCTGCTTTCCGTCGGTGCGCATCAGCGCGACGCGGGCTTCCGGCATGTTGGGTATGGCAGCGATATGGCGCAGCATGCATCCCGAATTGAGGGTGGCGACCAGAGTTCTTTCCTGTTCTTTGGCCGTGGGTATGCGGGTGTGGGCGAGCGGAATGAAGCCTTGGGCGGACATCTGTTTGGCGCTGTCGGGCGGGGGCGCGGTCTCGGCAAGGCCCAGGCCGTCGCGCTCTGAGCCGATGCGCAGCAAATCCCCGGAGGGCGTTGGATAGACGGGCAGGGAAGTGAGGTCGAGGGCGCGACCGATGTTATCCGCTGATGTGCTGGCGATGACCTTGCCTTGCGGGTCGGTGAGCGAAATCGAATTCAGGCAAGGGATGCTGGCAAGGGTATTCCTGAGCGTTTCGGTCTGGATGGGCTTATGCGCGGCGGCATCCAGCACGGCTTCCAGGCTGCTGTCGATGTTTTGCAGCAACAGGCCGATGTGGTAGGTGAGATGAGCCGCGTCGCGGCTGGCCGAGGCGATATGGATTTCGGTTTGGTGTCGGATCTGGGCTTTGGACTGGTATAGATATACGAGGACGCACAGCCCCGCGAACAGCGCGAACACGGCAGCGAAAGAAATATCCGAGGCGATAGGGCGGAAACGTTTTTTCGGTTTGTTCATCGTGTGCAGGGGCGAAAACGATGGAAAACGATAGCACGTCGGCGGGCAGAAATGCGCAGCCGCCGCCTTGCGGATTATCCCTATCCCAGAAAAAAGCGATAGGCGGGGTTGTGTGTTTCTTCAGTGTATTCGTAGCCGGACTGGCGGAGGAATTCCGCAAAGCCCGCTTGGGTGCTGGGCGGCACTTGCATGCCGACGAGCACGCGCCCGAAGTCCGCGCCGTGGTTGCGGTAATGGAACAGGCTGATGTTCCAGTCCGAATGCAGCCGGGAGAGGAAATCCGTCAACGCGCCGGGGCGCTCTGGGAAGATGAAGCGGTAGAGCACCTCGTTTTCGGCTTGCGGGGCATGGCCGCCGACCATGTAGCGGACATGCGTCTTGGCCATTTCGTTATCGGTGAGGTCGATGGCGGGAAGCTGGTGCTGTTCGAGCAGTTCGATGATTTTTGCGGCTTCGCTGCGGTTCTGGACGCGCACGCCCACAAAGATGTGCGCCTGCTTCGCGTCGGCGTAGCGGTAGTTGAATTCGGTGATGCTGCGGTTGCCAAGAAGCTGACAGAACTGGCGGAACGAGCCGGGGCGCTCTGGAATGGTCACTGCCAGCACGGCTTCGCGCTGCTCGCCAAGCTCAGCGCGCTCGGCGACGAAGCGCAGGCGGTCGAAATTCATGTTCGCCCCCGAGGCGACCGCGACGAGGCTCTTATCCCGCAGTTTTTCCCGTTGCGCGTAAGCCTTTGCGCCGGCCACGGCGAGCGCCCCGGAGGGTTCGAGGATGGAGCGGGTGTCCTCGAACACATCTTTGATGGAGGCGCAGATGGCATCGTTGTCGACTTCGATGATTTCATCGACGTACTGTCGGCACAGGCGGAAGGTTTCGTCGCCCACGCGCTTGACGGCGGTTCCGTCCGCGAAGAGCCCCACCTGCTCCAGCGTCACCGGATGTCCGGCGGCGAGCGACTGCGCCATCGCGTTGGCATCAACGGTTTCCACGCCGATGATCTTTGTTTCCGGGCGCAGTCGCTTGATGTAGGCGGCTACTCCGGCGACAAGGCCGCCGCCACCGACGGCGCAGAATACGGCGTGGATCGGCTGCGGATGGGCGCGCAGGATTTCCATGCCGATTGTGCCTTGCCCGGCGATGACATCCGGGTCGTCATAGGGATGGACGAAGGCGAGTTTTTCGCGCGCTTCCAGTTCAAGGGCGTGGGCATAGGAATCGGAATAAGACTCGCCCGCCAGCACGACTTCGCCGCCGCGCGCGCGTACCGCGTCGATTTTGATCTGCGGCGTGGTCGCGGGCATGACGATGACGGCGCGCGTGCCGAGTTTTTGCGCCGAGAGCGCAACGCCTTGGGCGTGGTTGCCCGCCGAGGCGCAGATGACACCGCGCTCCAGCGCCTGCGGGGGGAGGTTTGCCATTTTGTTGTAGGCTCCGCGCAGCTTGAAGCTGAACACCGGCTGCATGTCCTCGCGCTTCAGGAAGAGGCGGTTATGGGTTCGGGCGGAAAGATTGGCCGCGAGATCGAGCGGCGTTTCAACGGCAACGTCGTATACCCGGGCATTGAGGATGCGTTCAAGGTAATCGGGGGCGGAAGTCATGAAATGCCTCGGGGCGTTTTTGGGAAGGGATACGCAGAGTCAGCCCGTGAGTATCTCTTTTTCCGGTTCTGTTCTCCAGCCAGTCAGCAGGGCATAAAGGGCTTGGGCATCGGCGGCGGCGAGCAATTGGCGGCGGAACGCCGCGTTGCTGAACATCTGCGCCAGTTCCGCCAGGATTTGGAGATGGGTGTCGTTGGCGTCGCTGGGAACCAGCAGCACGAAGATGAGCTTGACCGGCTGCTCGTCGAAAGCGTCGAACGGAACGGGCGCGGCGAGCCGGATGAACGCGCATGCGGGTTCGCTCAATCCTTCGATGCGGCTGTGCGGGATGGCAACGCCGTCGCCCATCCCTGTGGAACCCAAACGCTCGCGGGCGAAGAGCTTGTCAAAAATAGTATTGAGGTCAAGCCCTTGCTGCGTTTCAAACAATTGCGCGGCTTCTTCAAAAACGCGCTTTTTGCTGGAGGCGCTGGATTCGGCCACGACATTGGCGCACGTCAGAATGGAAGCGATGAGGCTCATAAAATGAAATATCGGCAGGTTTGCGCGGCTGCGAAGGGCAGCCGCCGTAACGCCAGTTGGTGAAATGCGGGATGGATTTTATGGCTCCGCCGCGAACCGGGGAGAGTCGTGGTGGTGCTCTGTCGTTTTTTGCTTGTGCTTCTGCATCTGGCGGCTGAGCTTGTCGGCCAATGCGTCGACGGCGGCGTACAGGTCGGCGTCGACGCATTCCACGTGGATGTCCTTGCCGCGCACGTGGACGGTGGCTTCGGCTTTCTGGTTGAGCTTGTCGACCGAAAGAATCACGTTGACGCTGGTGACATTGTCCGCGTGGCGGACGGCGCGGTCGATCTTTTCCGATGTGTAAGCGCGGATGGCGTCCGTGATTTCGATGTGGTGGCCGATGATGTTGATGTTCATGGTATCTCCTCTTGGGTGGCAAAAATAGCTAGAGCGTTTTGCGCTGGCTGACGGGGGGGATGTTGAGCGCGGTGCGGTATTTGACGATGGTGCGCCGCGCTACGACGATTCCCTGCTGGTTGAGCAGGTCGGCAACTTTTGCGTCGGACACAGGTTTTTTTTTGTCTTCGGCATCGATGATCTGGCGGATCAGGGCGCGTATCGCTGTTGAGGATGCCGCTCCGCCGGTCTCGGTTGCGACATGGCTGCCAAAAAAATACTTCAGTTCAAACACGCCGCGTGGCGTGGCCATGTATTTTTGGGTTGTCACGCGCGATACGGTGGATTCGTGCAGTTCGAGCCGATCCGCGATCTCCCGGAGGGTCAGTGGCCTCATCGCCACCTCGCCATGATCGAAGAACTGCCGCTGCTGGTCAACGATGGCTTGCGAGACACGGATGATGGTGTCGAACCTCTGCTGGATATTTTTGATGAGCCAGCGGGCTTCCTGCAATTGCCCGGATAGCTCGCCCGCTTGGCCTCGGTTCTGGCGCAGCAAGGTGGCATAAAGCTGGTTGACGCGCAGCCTTGGCATGGCCTCGGTATTGAGCGTGGCAAGCCAGCGTCCGCGAACCTTGCGGACGTTGACGTCGGGCAGCACATAATGGGTCTGTGCGCCCGAGATGCTTGAGCCGGGGTGCGGGTCGAGGTGGAGAATCATGGCCTGTGCCGCCTTCAGGATTTCGTCCTCGCAGCCGGTGATGCGCCTGATTTGCGCGAAACTGCGGTCAGCAAGCAGTTCAAGATATTGCTCGACGATGATGAGCGCGAGGCTGCGCACGGGCGAGTCGGGCAGCGCCTGCAATTGCAGGTCTAGGCATTCCTGCGGGGTGCGCGCGCCCACGCCGGTGGGTTCAAGTTGCTGCACATGGTGCAGCGCAATCACGAGGTCGTCGGGTTCAAAGCCGAATTCAGGCGGCAGCAGATCAAACAGTTCTTCCAGTTCTTGATGCAAATATCCGTCGTCATCGAGCGCCTCGATGATGAAGCGCACCAGCATACGGTCGCGATCCGAGAGCGGGGAGAGCGAAATCTGGTCATTGAGATGCTCGCGCAGCGAGGCGCTTGCGGCTTGGACTTCCTGAAAGTCGAAATCGTCGTCATCGCTTCGGCTGGGAACGCCGCTGCCAGTATCCGACCAGTCGATTCTGTCCTCAATCCCAATGTCGTCACCGGAATCGGGAGAGGCAGCCTCACCTTGACTGCTCCGTTCATTGTCCGTGTCTGGCGCAGAGGCCGGAGCGGCGCTGGCGGGCGCGGAAAAATTCGGTTCGCTGTTTTCCTCGCGTTCGAGCAGCGGATTTTCTTGCAGGTAGCGTTCGATTTCTTGGTTGAGTTCCAGCGTCGAGAGTTGCAGCAGCTTGATTGACTGCTGCAACTGCGGTGTCAGGGTTAGGTGCTGGGAGAGCTTGAGCTGGAGCGTCGGTTTCATGCGCGGGACGGCTCAAAGCTGGAAATGCTCGCCAAGATAAACTTGGCGCACCTGCTCGTTGGCGATGATGTCGGAGGGCGCGCCTCCGGCCAGCACACGGCCTTCGCTGATGATGGTGGCGTGGTCGCAGATGCCCAAAGTTTCGCGCACGTTGTGGTCGGTAATCAGCACGCCGATGCCGCGCTCCTTGAGGAAACGGATGGTTTTTTGGATGTCGAGCACCGCGATGGGGTCGACGCCCGCAAAAGGCTCGTCGAGCAGAATCAGGCGGGGGGAGGTTGCCAGCGCCCGCGCAATCTCGCAGCGTCGCCGCTCGCCGCCGGAAAGCGAAATGGCGGTGTTGTTGCGCAAATGTGAGATGCCTAATTCGACGAGAAGTTCGTCGAGGCGCTGGCTGATTTCTTTTTCTTCCAGCTTCTGAAGTTCGAGCACGGCGCGAATGTTGTCTGCCACGGTGAGCTTGCGAAACACGCTCATTTCTTGCGGCAGGTAGGACAGCCCAAGGCGCGCGCGGGCGTGGATGGGCAGATGGGTCACTCGCTCGTCGCCAAAGTGGATTTCCCCGCCGTCGCTGCGCACGAGACCGACGACCATATAGAAGCAGGTGGTTTTGCCCGCGCCGTTTGGCCCCAGCAGTCCGGCAATCTCGCCGGGCCTGACCTCGAACGAAACGTCATGCACGACGGTACGCGCTTTGTAGCGTTTGCGAAGTCCGTTGGCGGTCAGCAAGCTCATGGCGTCCAATCTTCCACGTTTTCTTCCGGCATGCCATGAAGTACGGCGCGGACGACCTCGCTGGAGAAGCCGCGCGCGAGCAGGAAGCGAGCCTGCTTGCCCCATTCGCGGGCATCGCTGGGCAGGGCGGAATACCGGGATTGCCAGACCGCCCGCGCCCGTTCAGGCTCGCTTGCCATGTCGCCGTTTGCGAGCGCCTCGTCGATCAGGTTGCGCGCCAGCCCCCGCCGCGCCAGTTCATTTTGCAGGCGGGCGCGGCCAAAGCGCCCGGCGCGCGAACGTACCCAGCTTTCGGCCATGCGGGTGTCGGACTGGAGGGAGAGTTCCGCCATGTGGTCGAGTACTGCCCCAATCTCCTCATCCGTGCCGTAGGGCGCGAGCTTGCGCACGAGTTCGGCGCGGCTGTGGTCGCGCCGGGAGAGGCATCGCAATGCCCGGTCGCGCAGGCTCGGTTGGCTCATGATGAGGAGGGGCGGTTTTTATTGCTTAGCTGCGCTGGATTTGGTGGGTTTGTCGGGTTCGCTTGCCTTGGGTTCGGGCTTGGCGCTTGCGGCGGCGGGCAGTTCGGGCAGCCCGACGGCGACGCGCACCCGATTTTCGATTTCCCGCGCCGTTGCCGGGTTGCCGCGCAGGAATTCGCGGGTGTTGTCCTTGCCCTGACCGATTTTGTTGCCCTTGTAGGCGTACCACGCGCCGGATTTGTCGACGATGCCGTGCGTGACGCCGAGGTCAATGATTTCGCCCTCACGCGAGATGCCTTCGCCATAGAGAATGTCGAAATGCGCCTCTTTGAACGGTGGGGACACTTTATTTTTGACGACTTTGACCCGCGTTTCGGAACCGACGACTTCGTCGCTTTTCTTGATTTGCCCGATGCGGCGGATGTCCATGCGCACCGAGGCGTAGAACTTGAGCGCGTTGCCGCCGGTGGTGGTTTCGGGGCTGCCAAACATCACGCCGATTTTCATCCGTATCTGGTTGATGAAAACAACCAATGTGTTGGTGCGCTTGATGTTGGCGGTGAGCTTGCGGAGCGCCTGGCTCATCAGGCGAGCCTGTAGGCCGGGAAGCTGGTCGCCCATTTCACCTTCGATTTCGGCTTTGGGCGTGAGCGCGGCCACCGAGTCGATGACGACGATGTCGACGCCTCCCGAGCGCACCAGCATGTCGGCGATTTCCAGCGCCTGCTCTCCGGTGTCGGGCTGCGAAATCAGCAAGTCTTTGACGCGGACACCGAGTTTTTCGGCATAGGAGGGGTCAAGCGCGTGCTCGGCATCGATGAAGGCCGCCGTGCCGCCGAGTTTTTGCATTTCCGCCACGGCGTGGAGCGTGAGGGTGGTTTTGCCGGAAGATTCCGGCCCGTAAATTTCGACGACCCGCCCACGCGGCAGGCCGCCCAGCCCCAACGCAATATCCAGCCCGAGCGAGCCAGTCGAGACGGTCTGGATGTCGCGCTCAACGCTGTCGTCGCCCATGCGCATGATCGAGCCTTTGCCAAATTGCTTTTCGATCTGCGCCAGCGCGGCGGCAAGCGCCTTGGCCTTGTCTTCGTTCCTGACCTTGTTGTCATCCATGTGCCGCCCCGATTTTTTTGTGGAAAAGCAAATTATGGCATAAAGATTGCAGTGCCGGGTTTCGCCCACCGGGCAGGAGAGCCGTAGCGGCTAGGGAAAATATCCAAGAACGGGCATTGTGCGTAAATTATATATTTACAAAAATTAAAAAACATGAACTGCTATTTGCTATTGCCTATTTAGTTGCATAATGAAAAGGCTTCGTGTCTTGGGTTTTCCGCTATATTCCGGGCTTCTGGCGCATTTTTGATGCAGTCCGAGGTGGACTTTCCCACGACGGTGCTAGAATCGGCTGGGCTGATGTGGCATTGCCTAGGCGTTCCGGCGACGACACTTGTTTTGTCCCGCAGCAATAACCCTGTCTAATTGAGGAAAAGCATGAACAAAGGTGAATTTGTCGAAGCTCTGGCGGATAATCTGGACATTCCGCGTGCTCAGGCTGAACGCGCCCTGACTGGGGTGCTGGATATCATTTCCCAGCAGCTCATTGATGGAGAGAAGGTGGCTTTTACGGGTTTCGGGTCGTTCGAGGTTTCCGTCCGTGCGGCGCGCACGGGGCGTAATCCCCAGACAGGCGCACCACTCAAGATTGCCGAGTCGAAAGTGCCCAAGTTTTCCGCTGGCGCGACCTTGAAAGCCGCTGTCAACGCTGCCAAGGGCAAAGGCAAGCGTTAAGATACGGCAGAAGAGTTTCTAAATTGAAAATCGGCGTGGACAAAAATTGCCCACGCCGATTTTTTATTGAAAAATTAAGCATTTGACTTTGCCCCCGCGATTTTGTGGGAGAGAGGCGCAAGCGCCAGAAGAAGGAACGCCAGAATCCTTCAAGTAGGGCAGTGTTAGAAACCGGACGGATTCAGGGGGTAAAAAACGGGCTGTAACCCGCACGGTTGCTGGAAAAACAGCCTCTGGGCAAAAATTTTGATTTCCGGACGGATTAGGGGTT
>JAITVD010000003.1 GCA_031285965.1 Azoarcus sp. | reverse complement strand
CGGAAATCGGTGAGCGTGTAGGTGGCCGAACTGGATTGCCCCTCGACGACACTCCTCGTGTAAGCATCGAGCACACCGTATTCCAGCATGTAGGTGTCGTTGAGCCGGATAACCACATCCACATCGCTGTCGCCGCGAATATTCGTGCTGTTGCGATAAGAGCCTTGCAGGAACACGTCGAAGTTTCGCGGAGCCAGCACGGTGTCGTTCTGTAGCGCATTCTGGATGCGCTCGTAGAGCGCGGAAGCGGAGGCCGTCGTGCCTTGATGCGACCACGTTTCCAATTGGTTTTCAGGGATCGCCATGTCACCTCCTTACTTTAATTACATTTTTCTTAAAAATAAATTTTTCTATTTTATTAACAACTTGGCGGAAGCGGTGAGATTCGAACTCACGAACGGTTGCCCGTTGCCGGTTTTCAAGACCGGTGCAATCGACCACTCTGCCACGCTTCCCATGCGCCTTCGCGGGCAATTGCTGCCCACGAAGGCGCGATGGTGGCATGTGGGAGGGGCGCTGGCAAGCGGGTCAGCGGGCGGGTCTTTTTAGGGAGCGTACTTCCGCGCTGATTTCTATGGTTTCCTGCTTGCCGCCGGATTCGATGACGAGGGTGAGCGGCACGGTGTCGCCTTCCTTGGCTTGCGCGGCAAGCTCAAACAGCATCACGTGGAAGCCGCCCGGCTTCAGCTCGACTGCCGCGCCCGCTGGCAGGGGAAGGTTTGGAATCTGGCGCATTCTCATGGTGTCGCCAATCATCGCCATTTCGTGGATTTCCGTCACTCCGGCGATGGGCGTGCGAACGTCCACCAGCTTGGCATCGGCTTTTGATGTGATTTTCATGAAAGCGCCAGTGATTTTTTGCCCCGGCACGGTCGCCCTCACCCAAGGCTCCGTGACGCTGACTTGGGCGTGAATGGCGGGCGCGGCAAACAGCATCGCGGCAAACAGCATAGACAGTCGGAATTTCATCGGGTGTCTCCTTATTGGTTGTTGGATGGCGTGCGGAGAAGAAGCGCCACATCCTCGGCAATGGATTTGGCGGTGCTCTGATATGTCACCGCCAGCCGCAGACGGCCTTCGGGGTCGTAGACGTAGGTCGTCGCGGAGTGGTCGAGCGTGTAGCTGCCGCCAGTCAGCACTTTGCGCGAATAGATGCGGAAGGCGTCGGCGGTTTCGCGTATTTTTTCGGGCGAGCCATAAAGCCCGAGAACATTGGCATCAAAAGCGGCGGTGTATTCGCGCAGGATTTCGGGCAGGTCGCGTTCGGGGTCGAGTGTGATGAAGATAATCTGGAGCCGCTCGCCGTCATCCCCGAGGAGACGGCGCACGGCGGCGGCGCGTTGCAGCGCGGTGGGGCAGATGTCCGGGCATTGGATGAAACCGAAAAACACCATCACGGCTTTGCCCCGAAAGTCGGCAAGCTGCCGCGTGTTGCCGTCGGGGTCGAGCAGCGCAAAATCGCGGGCATAGCCCGCGCCGCTGATGTCAGTGTTGTGAAAGCGCGGCGCACCGTCTCCGCAACCAGCTATCGGCAACACGCAGCAGCAAACAAGGCAGAGACGCAAAAGAACATTTAGAAACGAATTCATTGTTTTTCGCCTTTCCGTGCCGAGCTTCCAATTGGCCGCAAGCTGGCGAATGTTTCGGGCAACATCAGCGTCGCCAAGGAACGCTGGGTAAACAAATACCGCCCGTCCACGAAAAAGCCAAGCTCCTCCCAAGGCACGGTTTCGTTGAACAGTTCGATTGCGCGGCGGATGTTCAGTTCCGCTTTCGGGAAAAGCGCCAGGATGGAGCCGTCGTAAGCCTTGCAGGGATGCCGAAAAAATGGTCGCCCGTTCCGCGTCCTGCCGTTGACATAAATCCGGTCTGAACCCGACCTGCAATAGTCGCGCCCCCAGTCCCACCAGTTGCTTTCGTCGAATTTCCGCACCCGCCGCGCCAGCAGCGCCGCCTTGTGGCTCTCTAGATGGGGATGCCGAACATCGTAAATCATGCGCCGAGTTTCGCCAGTTGCCGCCGTGCGCGAGCAGACGAAATCGAGGTTGCCTTCCGGGTGGCTGAAAATGTCGTCCGCGCCTGACACGCCCCCTACTTTGACTTCAAACAAATCGGCGAGCGGTACGCAAAGATAGGCATGGGTAAAGGCAATCTGCCCTTGCAGATGCACCATTTCCCGCTCGTCCCATTGCGTTTCACCGAGCCGCTTCCAGAGCGTGCGCCGGGAGAAATCGCCGCGTGCGAAGCGGAAAATCGCGCAGTTCGGCAACGCCCCCGCAAACAGCCGGGCATCGCCCGTCTCGATCCAGTGCGTGATCGTGCCTTGCTGATATAGCCAGTCGTTGAGCCGGGCCGCCGAAGTCAGTTTGATGAATTCACGCGGGACGATAAAAATCAGTTCACCGCCGTCTGCAAGGTGGCGGACGCTTTTTTCGATGAAAAAAAGGAAGAGGTTCGAGCGGCGGTCAAACAAATCCGAACAAAGCCGCGCACGGGTCTGGGGCGCGATGTCTTGATGGCGCACATAGGGGGGGTTGCCGATGATGGTGTCGAAACGTTCCGTGCTGGGGAAGTCGAAAAAATCCATGACGACAGCCTCCGGCGGCGCGACGCGAGCGTCCAGTTCAATCGCCACGCAGTCCGGCAGATGCTTTGAAAACGCGCCGTTCCCCGCCGAAGGCTCAAGGGCGCGCCCCCGGTTTGTGCGCAAGGCAAGCATGGCGCGGACGATGGCTTCGGGCGTGAAAACCTGGCCGAGGGAGGCAACATCAAGAGGGTGATTCATGTCGGAATGCGCAAAGTTCAATTGGATAAACAGACGCTTGCGGAGCGTCACCGATTAGCGCCCCCAATCTCCCGCACAATCTCCAACGCCTGTTCGATGCGATCAACGCCGTGAACCTCGATGCCCTCGATGGGCTGGCGCGGAAGGTTGGCGCGGGGGACGATGGCTGTTTTGAATCCGAGTTTGGCGGCTTCTTTGAGCCGCTCCTGCCCTCGCGGCGCGGGGCGTATCTCGCCCGACAGCCCCACTTCGCCGAAAACCGCCAGCCCTTGCGGCAGCGGGCGGTCGCGCAGCGAGGAAGCCACAGCCAGCACGATGGCGAGGTCGGCGGCAGGTTCGTTGATTCTGACGCCGCCAACGGCATTGATGAACACGTCCTGATCGGAGCAGACGATTCCGGCGTGGCGGTGTATGACCGCGAGCAGCATTGCCAGCCGCACAGGCTCAAGCCCAACGGAGAGCCGACGGGAATTGGGGCTTTGCGCGTTATCGACGAGCGCCTGAATTTCGACGAGCAGCGGGCGAGTGCCTTCTTGCGTGATGAGCACGCAACTGCCGGAAACCTCAGCGCCGTGCCGGGACAGGAAAAGCGCGGAGGGGTTGGCAACGCCTTTCAGCCCCCGCTCGGTCATGGCAAAAACGCCCAGTTCGTTGACCGCGCCGAACCGGTTCTTGAACGCCCGAATCAGGCGGAAGCTGGAATGGGTGTCGCCTTCAAAATAGAGCACGGTGTCGACGATGTGCTCAAGCACGCGGGGGCCGGCCAACGTGCCATCCTTGGTGACGTGGCCGACGAGGACGAGCGCGGTTCCGCTTTGCTTGGCATGCCTTGTGAGCTGCGCAGCGCATTCGCGCACCTGCCCAACGGAGCCGGGCGCGGATTGCAGGCTTTCCGAGTAGAGCGTCTGAATCGAGTCGATGACCGCCACCCTTGGCGCGGCGGCGGCCAAGCTCTCAAGGATGTGCTCCAGGCAAGTTTCGGTCAGAAGCTGCAAGCCGCCGGGCGCAAGCGCCAAACGTTTTGCGCGGAGCGCGACCTGTTCGCCGGATTCTTCGCCGCTGACATAGACAACCGGATAGTCATCCGCCAGCCCGCACAGCACTTGCAAAAGCAGCGTTGACTTGCCGATGCCGGGGTCGCCGCCAATCAGCACAACTCCGCCAGTGACGAAACCGCCGCCCAGCACACGGTCGAATTCATCGTTCCGGCTAGGGATGCGCGGCTCCTCGCACGCTTCGAGCGCGGAGAGCTTCTGCATTTTCGCCTCGCTCCCGGCCATGCCCGTCCGGCGCGGCGCGGCGCGCGCAATGACGGTTTCGACCAAGGTATTCCATTCCCGGCACTGCGAGCATTGCCCCTGCCAACGCGGCGACTGCGCGCCGCAACTGGCGCAGACGTAAGCAGATTTTGTTTTTGGCATAAAAATTGTCCACAGGGCAATGGACGCGATTAGACCACAGCCCGAACTCCTTTTTGCCGTCCGGCATGTTTCCTCTCGCGGATACGGCGCTCTTCATGTTATAAGAATCTGTTCAGACAACCCCTTTGTTTTCCGGGTCATGCCTCTCGGTTTCTACATCATCATGGCGGCGCAGTTTTTTTCCGCGCTCGCCGACAACGCGATACTCATCCTCGCCATCGACATCCTCCGCAATATCGGAGCGGCTGAGGAGTACGAGCCGCTTCTGAAATTCTTCTTTTCCATTTCCTACGTTGCCCTAGCCGCGTTCGTCGGCGCGTTTGCCGATTCGATGCCGAAGTGGCGGGTCATGTTCATCAGCAACACGGTCAAGATTGGGGGCTGCCTGCTGCTGTTCATCGGCGTTCACCCGTTGATTGCCTACGCCGTCATCGGGCTGGGCGCGGCGGCTTATTCTCCCGCCAAGTACGGCATCCTGACCGAATATCTGCCGCACCGCTTACTGGTCGTGGCAAATGGCTGGATTGAAGGGCTGACCGTCGGGGCAATCATCCTTGGTACGGTGCTGGGGGGAGAACTCACCAGCCAGGGACTCGTGGCCTGGTTCAACAGCCTGGAACTGTTCCTGTTCGACGGCGCGCATTCGGGCATCGCCATCATCGCCACGACTTACCTGATCGCCGCCATTTTCAATCTGTTCATTCCCGACACCGGGGTCGACCACAAGCCATTGCGCAACAATCCCCTCTATCTGCTGCATGATTTCTGGCACTGTCTCAAGCTCCTGTGGCGCGACAAGCTCGGCCAGATTTCGCTCTCTGCCACGACGCTGGCATGGGGCGTGGCGGGGACTTTGCAGTTGATTGTCCTCAAATGGGCGGAATTCAGCCTCGGCCTGAAAGACCTTTCGGAACAGACCCGCATGGTCGGCGTGGTAGCCATCGGCATGGCCATCGGCGCCGTGCTGGCGTCGCGCTCCATCAGCCTGCGCAAGTCCGTGACGGTCTTTCCGGTCGGCATCGTGATGGGCGTCATCTTTGTCTGTATGCCCTTCGTCACCAACTACGCGGTGGCCATCGCCATGCTGATTATCATCGGCGCATGCGGCGGTTTCTTCGTCGTTCCGATGAACGCGCTGCTCCAGCACCGAGGGCATGTCCTGATGGGCGCGGGCCATTCCATCGCGGTGCAGAACTTCAACGAGAACCTGTCGATTCTGCTGATGAACGCCCTTTACGCAGGGCTGATTTTCCTGAGCCTGAAAATCAACGGCATCGTCATTTTCTTTGGCATTTTCGTGGCCATCGTGATGTTTCTGATTCGGCAATGGCACTGCCACAACCAGAAGCGCGACAACGTCATGGCGCAGCTCGACAACGTTCACTGAAAAGCGTCAGCCCGCCTCCCGCTCCCCTTCGGCCACGAGCCGCCGCGCAAAACAGAGGTCTTCCCACGCCTTGTCCTTGTCCTGCGGATTGCGCAGCAAATAGGCGGGATGGTAGGTAACGATTACGGCCACGCCGTCGCGCTCGAAACGTTTTCCACGGGCAGCGGCAATGCTGATTTCGCGTCCGAGCAGCACTTGCGCCGCCGGACGCCCCAGCGCAATCAGCAGCCGGGGACGGACAAGCGCAATTTGGCGGTCGAGAAACGGCGCACAGGCAGCCGTCTCAGCGGCTTCGGGCGTTCGGTTGTGCGGCGGACGGCATTTGACAGCGTTGGCAATGTAGACATCCTTGCCGCGCTCAAGCCCAAGCGCGGCAAGCATACGGTCGAGCAACTGTCCGGCTTGCCCGACGAAAGGCTCCCCGCGCCGATCTTCTTCCGCGCCCGGCCCTTCGCCGACGAACATCCACCGCGCCTGACGGTCGCCCACGCCGGGAACGGCCTGCGTGCGCCTTTCGCACAGCCCGCAGGCGCGGCAAGCGCGAATGGCATCTTCAAGTTCCTGCCAGCCCATTGTGGCAACAGGGGATACGGGCTGGGCGTTCGCCGCAAACGCGGGTGCGGACGCGGCAATCTCCTCGGAAACGGCAACCGGAACGGATGCGGCAACCATCTCGGCGGCAACTTCGCCCTCAGCGGCAGCCGCAGAAGATTCGGCGGGCATCCGCAGCCGCCAGAGCGGGGCAAGCCCCATCTCTCGAAGAATGGCGTTGCGGCGCGATGCTGGATTCATGGCTCAAGCCTCATCACGATAGCGTCCTCTCTCCCCTCTTTGGACGGGTAATAGCCTTTTCGGCGGGCAATTTCCATAAAGCCCGCCCGCTGGTAAAGCGCCAGGGCGGACAGGTTGGAAGGACGCACCTCAAGAAAAAACTGGCGGACACCGCTGTTTCTGGCAAGCGAAATCAAGTATCCGAGCAACTGCCCGCCCAGCCCGCGCCCCTGCGCCTCACGCGCCACGCTGATATTGAGCAGATGGGCTTCATCAAGCACAAAGAGCACCACCGCGTAACCGATTGGCGTGTCCGCGTCGCGCATCAGCCAGCAGGAATATCCGGCTGCCAGCGAATCCGTAAAATTTTGCAGGCTCCACGGAAATCTGTGCAGACTGGCTTCTTGCGCCACGACCCAGCCGAGGTCTTGCTCATCCATCGGCACAAAGCGCAATGAACGCGCCGTCATGCCTTGTCCCCTTGCGCCAGCCGTTCCGCCACGGTGAGCGCAACCTTGTCGCGCACATAAAGCGGATGCGCTTGCTCAGCAGAAACCATGCCCGCCCTGCCCCGCGCCGCCGCCAGCCGGGAAACGGCCTCGGCATCCGGCACGGCCAGCGGGCTGCAACCCGCAAGCCTTGCGCGGACATCCGCCAGCGCCTCCCCGTAAGCGGTAAAAGCCATTCCGAGGCCGAACCACTCCCCTTCTTCAGGACACGCCAACGCGGCGGGCGCGCAACAAGCGGGCGCGGAAAGTTCCGTCATCCTGTCGCCCTCCACCCTGTAACGCCCGTGATAAACCTCGCCCATGCGGGCATCCGTTGCCACCAGCGCCCAAGGCAGGGGCGATTGCGCCGCCAGCGCCGCCAAACTGCATATAGGAATGACCCCCAATCCCGCCCCCAGCGCCAGACCTTGCGCAATGCCGCAGGCCAACCGCAAGCCAGTAAAAGCCCCCGGCCCCGTGCCGAAGGCCACGGCATCAAGCGCCCCCGCGCCCATTCCGGCTTCCGCCAGCAGGGAACGGATAAGCCCAAGCATGTGCTCCGAATGATTGACATGCCCGTCGACCCGCCGCAACCGAATATCACCATTCAGGTTCAGCGCGGCACTGGCGCGTTCGCAGGAAGATTCAACCGCCAAGATTCTCATCGGTCGGTATTCTACCGACGAGCGGCTATTTGGATGAGAACTTGCGCGTTACGCCAACGCCGTCATTCTCTCTAAATCTGTTTTTATCGTCGTCCCGATCTTCCGTCGCCCCGCCACGAATCCCTTCTGGATGCTCTCTGGTTTGATGAGCGCGGAGATTCCCGAGGACGTTCATGCCGAATGCGCGTTTCCGAACGGCCAAACGAACGGGCGGCAGATTTCGATGGCTGCGCGCCAACCGCTGGCCTCGACTCTGAAAAACGCGATGGCCTCGATTCCGGCGAACGCATCCGGCTCGATTCCGGCGAGCGTATGGCATTCCGCTCCAGCGAACGCGCAGACCGCCATTCCGACGAACGCGGTGGCCTATGCCCGTCCGATGGGCGAGCCTGATTCCGCTCAGTCGAACGCGCAGACCGCCACCCAGATGGACGTTGCGGCCTCTGCCCATCCAATGGGCGAGCCGACCGCCATCCCGATGGGCGAACCTGTTGCCGCTCCGACGAACGCGGCGGTCTCTGCCATGACGAGCGCGGCGGCCTTTGCTCCGATGGGCGTACCCACTTCCGATCCGGCGAGCGTCCAAGCCTGTGTTCCGCCGCACGGCGGGGATGATGGCGGGCAAAGCCGGGATGCCTGTGAACCCGCGAGGGACGCCATACATTTCTTGCCCACTTGGGCGGTGAAGCGCGGTAATACCTTCTGTAGGCGGGCACGTTGACGACCATCTCCCTGCCGCCCCAGTTGAAGCCCCCCCACAGAGCCGCCGACGGAAAATACACATTGCTCCAGAAAAACCCCGAGCCGAGCAGCACGCCCGAAGGCGGCGAACCCCAATAGTACGGACGCGACGGCCACCACCAAGTGCCATATACGATGTCGGGGCGATACGCTGGCACATAAATGACCCTGTGCGACATCGGCGTAATCGTGATGTATTCGACACGGCGGGCTTCATCCATATCAACGACCACCGTCTGCCTGCTGTTGCTCGCCAGATTTCCGGCGGCTCGCGCCTTTTTTCTCAATGCCTGCACGCTCGCCATCACCCGTGGCTGATCTTCCGTCACGGCGCGTCCAAGCACCCGCATCCATTGCGGCGAATCGCTCATGTAATGCAGCACTTGCGGCACGCTCACCAGCGATTTGACGCTCGGGTCCCAATCGAACGCTGCCAGCGCGTCCTGCAACGCCTGTTCGCTTAAGCCAGAATTTTTCCGTTCCCAGTCCGCCGCTTCGAGCACATCGACCGGATACGTCGTCGCCATCAGCACTTGCGCCAGCAAAGCATCGGGGTACAAGGCTATCGGGGCGAGCAGCCCGTCGAGCGTTTCCTGCGAAATCTCCAAATCCGCCTGGTTTTCTGCCGCGTCCGGCAAATAAGCATCTTCTTGCGCCAGCGCGGGCAAGGCCAGCGAAATCAGACCCGCCGCCGCTGCGGCCAGCATGTTTCGTCCAACACGCGACGCTGAAAGGAACCGTATCTCCATGACACCACCTCGCTGCGCTTATCAAGCATTCGGTCATGATAAACACTGTCTGTACAGGCAGCGGAAATGAAAAGTATCAGCGTGTACCTGTCATCACGGGCTATGCGCAAAAAAAACGGCATCCGAAGATGCCGTTTTCTCATGCGGAGCGGCTAAAAATCAGAGCCGTTCGTAGATGGTCGCAATCCCTTGCCCGCCGCCGATGCACATCGTCGCCAAGCCATAACGGGCGTTGCGGCGCTGCATTTCGTGCAGCAGCTTGGTGATGATGACGCTGCCAGTGGCGCTCACTGGATGGCCAAGGGCAATCGCGCCGCCATTGGGGTTGGTCTTGGCCGGGTCAAGCCCCAAGACCTTCGCGACGGTCAACGACTGCGCGGCGAAGGCTTCGTTGGACTCAATCACGTCCATCTGATCCAGCGTCAGCCCGGCGCGCTTGAGCGCAAGCTGCGTGGCCGGAATCGGGCCTTCGCCCATCACGTCGTTCGGCACGCCCGCAATCGCGTAGGAAACCAGCCGGGCAATCGGCTTGTGGCCAGCGGCAGCGGCTTTCGCGGCATCGGCCAGCACAAGGAAGGCGGCTGCGTCGTTGATGCCCGAAGCGTTCCCCGCTGTGACCGTGCCGTCCTTCTTGAAGGCGGGACGCATCTTGGCGAGAGATTCCATCGTCGTATCCGGCTTCGGATGCTCGTCGGTATCGAACACCACTTCGCCCTTGCGGGTCTTGAGCGTGATCGGCACGATTTGCCCCTTGAAATAACCGGCAGCCAGCGCCGCGCCCGCGCGTTTTTGCGATTCCAGCGCGAAAGCGTCTTGCTCCTCGCGGGTAATGCCGTGCTTGACCGCGAGGTTTTCGGCGGTGACGCCCATGTGGCCGACGCCAAACGGGTCGGTAATCACGGACACCATCGAATCGAACGCCGTGGCGTCGCCCATGCGCGCACCAAAGCGCAGCGACGGCATCATATAGACAGCGCGCGACATCACTTCCGTACCACCCGCGAGCGCGTAGTCGGTATCCCCGAGGATGATTGCCTGCGCCGAAGAAACGACCGCCTGCATGGCCGAGCCGCACAGCCGATTGACCGCGAACGCAATGGAACTCATCGGCAGCCCGCCCTGGATGCTGGCGACGCGCGCGACATACGGATAACGGGGATCCGTCGGCATGATGCTCCCCATCACGGCAAACGAAATTTCATTCGGGTCGACGCCGGAGCGGGCAATGGTTTCCTTGATGACCATGCCGCCCAATTCCGCTGGCTCCAGATCCTTCAGGGAACCGCCAAAAGCACCTACCGCAGAACGCGCGGCACTCAGAACTACAACTTCACGATCAGCCATCGGGCTTCTCCTCTTTCCATAAAATTAGCTGCCGACCAAGACGGCAATCGTCGTCAGGGCCAACAACGTCAGACACACGATCAATGCCCGCCAGACGAGCCCGACCGTTGCTTGCAAATCGTCGACGCCCGCTTTCGCGCCGACACCAATTTCCGGGCATACAGAAGCCTCGCCTTCATCGGCATCCGCCTCTCCAAGCCGCACCCCGAGCGCACCCGCTCCGCTTGCCACCAGAACCGCGTTGGCGCGGTCTGGCCAGAGCACCGCCTGAGCGCGCCAGCAAAACACCGCGTCCTCAAAATTGCCGCCGATGGCGAACAGGATGGCCGTCATCCTCGACGGCAGCCAGTCGATAATCAAAAAGGCATGTCGCGCAAACGCGCCATACGGCTCAAGCACCCCGTCAAGCGAAATTTGGGCGGGCGCGGCCTCCGCCCCAAGCACGCCAAGGCCGGAACCCTCTCCACACTCCGGCTTCGCGTTCCATTCATCGTGCAGGAACCGCGACAGCCGATACATGACCGCCCCGCAAGGCCCCAGAACCAGAAACCAGAACACCAGCCCGAACACGTTGCGATGCCCCCCGATGAGCGCCTGTTCGATGGCGAGCCGCGCAATGCCGCCGGAACTGGTCTCGTCATACCGCCCGCCCCGCCATTCGGACAGCAGGCTGCGGGCGCGGTCGATTTCACCGGAGCGCAGGGCAAAATGGATGTCGGAGAAGTAATGGCTTTCGTGCCGGAAACCAAACGAGAGGTACAGCACCAGCACCGTAAAGACCAGCGCAAGAACCGTTGGCAAGGCGTAGAGGATGATCGCGCACAAGCCCATGCCGCCCAACACCAGCAAGCTCCAGGCAATCCGCTCATGATGCCCGCCCCTGCCGTCGAGGCGCTTCAGCAGCGCGGCAGTGATTTTGCGCAAAGGCCCGAGCACCGCCCGCTGCACGGGCAGGGGGCGAACCTGTTCAAACAGCAGGACGGCAACAAGGGAGAAAAACGCCAAAAGCAGGGACATTACCGCGCCGGGGGCACGAAGCCTGAAATCTGGTCTGCCCCGTCCGAAAAGAAATGTTTTTCCATCTGCTCGCTCAAATATTTGCGCGCCCGCAGATCCATCAGGTTCAGGCGATTCTCGTTAATCAGCATCGTCTGATACCTGACCCACTGCTGCCATGCCTCTTTGGAGACATTTTCAAAAATCCGCTTGCCCAGTTCGCCCGGAACCGGCGGACGCTCCAGCCCTTCCGCCTCTCGCCCCAGCTTCACGCAATTGACCATGCGCACCATCGTTCCATCCCCTCTCATATCGGCTAAGCCGACTATTCTAGCCGCTTATAGCGATTTAACGAATACCTTGGAGCGGCGCTGGAAGTTATAAAGCTCACGTTTCTGGGCCGGCAGCGCCTCTGGCTCGATTTCCGCAAATCCGCGCTCCCTGAACCAATGCGCCGTGCGCGTCGTCAGCACGAACAGCCACTCCAGCCCTTCGCGCCGCGCCCGCTGCTCGATACGGTGCAGCAATTGCTCTCCAAGCCCCATGCGGCGATATTCCGGCGTTACCGCCATACATGCCAGCTCCGCAGCCTTGTCCCCGGAAAATTTGTAGAGCGCGGCGCATCCCACCAGCATTCCGTCGTACTCCACTACCGAAAAGCGGTCGGTCTCGCTCTCCAGCAGTTCCCGCCCGCGCCGCACCAGCGTGCCGTCCGATTCCAGCGGCGAAATCAGCGCCACCAGCGGCCCCACGTCATCAATCGTCGCCTCGCGCAGGCAAAACAGCGGCGCGCGCGACACCACCGTGCCGACCCCCGCCTGCGTAAAAAATTCCAGCAGCAACGCGCCATCCTTGTCGTGGTCCAGAAGATGGCAGCGCGACACCCCGTTGCGCACCGCCCGAATCACGCACGGCAGGTAGAGATGCAAATCCTCCGATAAACCCTCACCGCTTTCGATGCACCGCTCAGCCTCATCCGCCGTGACCGAACCCATCAAGGCTCCGTCCTCATCGAGCAAGCCGGGCGCGTCGCACAGATAAATCAGCTTTTCCGCCTTCACCGCTACCGCCACGGCCTCGGCCACCTCTTCCATGCACATATTGAAGATTTCGCCTGCGGGCGACATGCCGAGCGGCGTAATCAGCACCACGTTCTGCTGGTCGAGGTCGGCGTTGATTTCTTCGGCGATGATTTTGCGCACCGCCCCCGTATATTGGTAATCGACCCCATCGACCACGCCCACTGGACGCGCGGTAATGAAATTGCCGCCTGTCACTCGCATGTAGCCGCCCGCCATCGGCGTATTGGGCAAACCTTGCGAAAGCAGTGCCTCCACGTCGAAGCGCGTCACCGCCATTGCCATCTTCACGCATTCCATCGTCGCCGAATCGGTCACGCGCAGCCCGTTGCAGAACCGTTGCTCAAGCCCCCGGCGCTCCGCCTCCGCGTCGATTTGCGGACGCGCCCCATGCACGAGCACCAGCCGGATGCCCAGCGCCATGAGCAGATTGCAATCGTAAGCAAAACTCTGCGCCAGCTTGCCCGACACGATTTCGCCGCCAAAACCCACCACGAAAGTCTTGCCGCGAAAAGCGTGGATATAGGGCGCCGCCGCCCGCACCCACGCGACGAACCGGGCGGTCGATTCAAAATGATGCCTGCTGGCTTGCGCGTCGGCGGCCTCGGCACTTGGCGGAATGTCTTTTGAGCCGATATTCACGGCATATCCTGTCTCTGTTCTGGCGGAGCGTGGGATTCTAGCCCCATGCGGCAAAGCGGGGACTTATAAAAAATCAAAAAACAGGCCGCTCTGCCAAAAAATCGCGCTTTCGCCCGCTAGTCGTCGTTAAGCTCGATTTCCCAACTCTCTAAAGTGGTTCCCGAAACCTTATCGAGCGAGGCCAAAGCGTCGCGGTAGGCAATCAGCGCGTCGAGGCGGGCCATTTCGGCGTTGTACAGATCGGACTCGAAAACAAGCCCACGGAAGCTATCCGACACCACATTTTTTGCCCGTTCACGCTCGGCCTCCAGCTTCGCCCGCGCCAATTCGAGCAAGCGGCGGGCGGCTTCGTACTGCCGCCAACGCGCATCCAGATTGCGCACGCCGTTGGCGATGTCGCGCTCAAGCGCCTTACGCGCGTCGGTCAGCCGCGAATCCTGGTTTCTGGCATTGACGCGGGCGCGTACTTCGGTCTGGCGGGGCGTGGAATCCCCAATCGGAATATCAACGCGGATGCCCGCGTGGTTGTCCCGGCTCTGGCTGACCTGGCTGATTGCCATGCCCGATGTGGCATTGCGCATCTGGCTGGCTTTGCCGACCAGCGAAACATCCCATTGCCGCTGGTCTCGCGCCACGAGCAATTCGATATTTGCCTGTTCGGCAACAAGATGCTGTATCAAATAGCCCGGTTGCTGCTTGAGCGCGGCGGCAAACGTTTTGGCGGTTCCCGCCTTGACTTGCCGGGCTTCAAGCGCGTCGATGGCATGGATTTTTATGTTGGCATCCAGCCCAAGCAAGCGCAGCAGCCGCTCGCGGCCAACATCGAGCCGCCTCCCCGCTTCTTCGAGCGCCATCTCCCGGCTGGCGACATCGGCCTCGGCATGGACAAGCCCCGTAAAGTCGGATTCGAGCCAATAACCGGCTGCCGCCTTGTAAACATCGAACGCCATCGAGCGCCGCGCCCGAGACAACGCCTCCTGCGCCAGCCGGGACTGTTCTTGGGCGCGCAGCACTTCGTGGTACGCAAAAATGATTTGCGTGACGATTTCCGAAACGGTGGTTTTCAGGTTCAGATGATTGATCTGTTCGTTGATTCTCGCTTGCCGCAAGGGCGCGGTAACGACATCCCGCCCCGCCCCGCGCATCAACGGCTGAACCACCGTAAAGCTCGCCCCGTCATCCCGGCTGGCGATTCCGCTTTCGCTCTGGCTAATCCGGTTGTTCCAAGACAGGCTGAAACGCGCGCCCGTCTCGCTTTGCATCGTGGCCGTCGGGGAAAATTCCGTCTGGCTGCCCTGCTCAAGCGGGTTTTGGCTAACGATATGGCTGCTGTTGAGCGAAAGTTTCGGGGAAAAACGCTCTTCCGCCGTCCGCAGCATGGCTTTTTGCGCAACGCGGTCGAGATACGCGGCGCGGATTTCACTGTTGTTGGCAAGCCCAAGCCGCACGGCATCAACCAAGCGCAGCGCGTTGGTTTCATCGTCCCGCACGTTGACGGCAGGCTCGCCCTGCATCGTAGGCTGCGCGGGCATGGAAGCCGCGCTGGGCAACATGAAACAACAGATGGCACAGGCGAAGAGTCGTTTGGTCATTTCATGATAATTACGTATAGACGGCAGTTATGGCAAGAAAATTGTACCCATCCGGCACAAAACCAAGTTGCCATAAATCCCGAAAACGCGCTGAGGATAACAAGACATAGAGATAAAGATATTCTCTATTTAAGGACTTGAAATCTTTCGCGCCATCCCAATATGCGGAAACTGGATCGCATTTTGAGGATTGACCGCCCATGCAGCCGCATCGACCCACGCCCCCGGAACCGCCCAGCCACGAACCGGGTATCAAAAAGAACGCTGATTCCGCCGCCACGCCCAAAGGCGCGGAAATGCGCGTCGGCGGAGCCGAAAAACAGTTCAGCGCGCGGATTGAACCCTACATCCCGCCGCTTGCCGCAGACAAAGGCACGGAAGCCCCTCCTCCTGCCGAAACCGAACCGCCCGCCGAACCCGGCATCGTCCCCGCCGACGCGCCCAAAGATACGGAAGCGCGTATCGCCGAATTGGAAGCGCATGTCAGGGAAGCGCAAACGCGCATCGAGGAAGCCGAAGCCCGTGCCGCAGAGCAGCATGACGCTTGGTTGCGAGCCAAGGCGGAAACCGAAAACGTGCGCCGACGGGCGCAGGAAGATGTCACCAAAGCCTCGAAATTCGCCGCAGAGAAATTCGCCAAGGCGATGCTGCCGGTCAAGGACAGCCTCGAAGCGGCGCTGTCCGCCAGCGGGCAAACGCTAGAAGCCCTGCACGAAGGCATGGAACTCACCTTGAAGCAGCTTGCCGCCGCGTTCGAGGGCGCGAGCCTTGCCGAAGAAAATCCTCTCAACCAAAAATTCGACCCGCATAAGCATGAGGCCATCGGCACGCTCGAATCCGACGCCGAACCCAATACGGTCATCAACGTCCTGCAAAAAGGCTACCTGCTGCACGAGCGCGTCATCCGTCCCGCGATGGTCATGGTCTCGAAGGCGAAAGCCTCTTGAAAACCTGACGCGCCACCCCATATGCCATTCCATCTATAAGCCGCGAATGCGGCCACGACCCAATTTCCCCAGATAAAGGAATCTGAACCATGAGCAAAATCATCGGAATCGACCTCGGAACCACCAATAGCTGTGTTTCCGTCATGGAAGGCGGCAAGCCCAAAGTCATCGAAAATTCCGAAGGTGCGCGCACCACGCCGTCTGTCGTGGCCTATGCCGATGACAACGAAATTCTAGTCGGCGCGCCCGCCAAGCGCCAAGCCGTGACCAACGCCAGAAACACCCTTTTCGCGGTCAAGCGCCTGATTGGCCGACGCTTTGACGAAAAAGCCGTGCAAAAGGACATCGACCTGATGCCTTTTGAAATCGTCAAGGCTGACAACGGCGACGCCTGGGTCAAGGCACGCGACAAGAAAATCGCCCCGCCGCAAGTCTCCGCCGAAGTGCTGCGCAAGATGAAGAAAACCGCCGAGGACTACCTTGGCGAAGAAGTGACCGAAGCCGTCATCACCGTTCCTGCCTATTTCAACGACAGCCAGCGCCAAGCCACCAAGGACGCAGGCAAGATTGCCGGTCTGGAAGTGCGCCGCATCATCAACGAGCCGACGGCAGCCGCGCTCGCCTTCGGCATAGACAAGAAGCCCGGCGATTCCAAAATCGCTGTCTATGACCTCGGCGGCGGCACATTTGACATCTCCATCATCGAGATTGCCGACATCGACGGCGAGCACCAGTTTGAAGTGCTCTCCACCAACGGCGACACCTTCTTGGGCGGCGAAGATTTCGACCAGCGCATCATCGACTACATCGTCACCGAGTTCAAAAAAGAACAGGGCGTCGACCTGAAAAACGATGTGCTCGCCCTTCAGCGCCTAAAGGAAGGCGCAGAGAAGGCGAAAATCGAACTGTCTTCCGGCCAGCAGACCGAAATCAACCTGCCCTACATCACGGCGGATGCCACGGGGCCGAAGCACCTGACGATGAAGATTACCCGCGCCAAGTTCGAGGCGCTGGTGGAAGACCTCATCGAGCGCACGATTGAACCCTGCCGCGTCGCCATCAAGGACGCGGGACTCAAAGTCACTGACATCGATGACGTGATTCTCGTCGGCGGCCAGTCCCGGATGCCCAAAGTGCAGGAAAAGGTGAAGGAATTCTTCGGCAAGGAAGCCCGCAAGGACGTGAATCCCGACGAAGCCGTGGCCGTAGGCGCGTCCATCCAGGCCGGCGTGCTGCAAGGCGAGGTCAAAGACGTGCTCTTGCTCGACGTGACGCCGCTCTCCCTTGGCATTGAAACGCTGGGCGGCGTCATGACCAAGCTCATCCAGAAGAACACCACCATCCCCACCAAGGCGAGCCAAGTGTTCTCCACCGCCGACGACAATCAGTCCGCCGTCACCATCCACGTGCTGCAAGGCGAGCGCGAAATGGTCGTGGGCAACAAGAGCCTGGGGCAGTTCAACCTCAGCGACATCCCGCCCGCCCCGCGCGGCATGCCGCAAATCGAAGTCACGTTCGACATCGACGCCAACGGCATCCTGCACGTATCGGCCAAGGACAAAGCCACCGGCAAGGAAAACAAAATCACCATCAAGGCCAATTCCGGCCTCTCGGACGATGAAATCCAGCGCATGGTGCAGGATGCCGCCGCCCACGCCGAGGAGGATAAAAAAGCGCACGACATGGTCAGCGCCCGAAACGAATGCGACAGCAGGATTCACGAAACCCGCAAGGCGCTCAAGGAATACGGCGACAAGATTGACGCGAGCGAAAAAGACAAAATTGAAGCCGCCATCAAAGAAGCCGAAGAGGCGCTCAAAGGCGACGACAAGGCGCGTATCGAAGCCAAATCGCAGGCTCTTGCCGCAGCGGCCCAGAAACTCGGCGAAGCCATGTACGCGCAGCAGCAAACAGCGGGCGCGCAATCCGGCGCGCAGCCGGACGATAGCGGCGCGGCCAAAGAAGCCGATGTTGTCGATGCCGAATTCACCGAAGTGAAAGACAAGAAATAACAGGCGGCATCTTTGCCAGCGCAACACTTTTTCCACTCATTAAAACGGGGATGCGCCGCCATCCCCGTTGCCGTGTCTGCGGCAAGCCGAAAGGTCATCTGAACAATGCCCAAGAAAGACTATTACGCCATCCTCGGGGTCAACCGCGATGCCAATGACGATGTCATCAAAAAGGCGTATCGCAAGCTGGCGATGAAATACCATCCAGACCGCAACCCCAACGACAAGGAAGCCGAGGAAAAATTCAAGGAAGCCAAAGAAGCCTACGAAATACTGTCCGACGCGAAGAAGCGCGACACTTATGACCGCTTCGGCCACGCGGGCATCGACTCCTCCTCCGGCGGCAGTGGCTTTGAAGGCTTTGGCGATGCCTTCTCCGATATTTTCGGCGACCTTTTCGGCGGCGGCGGGCGCGGGCGCTCGAACGTCTATCGCGGCGCAGATTTGCGCTACAACCTCGAAATCTCCCTCGAAGAAGCGGCGCACGGCGTGGAAAAAACCATCCGCATCCCCACCGTCGAGGAATGCGACACCTGCGGCGGCTCCGGCGCAAAGCCCGGAACCCACGCCACCACCTGCCCAAGCTGCGGCGGCTCGGGCCAGATGCGCATCCAACAAGGTTTTTTCTCGCTCCAACAACCCTGCCCCCGCTGCCACGGCTCGGGCCGCATCATCCCAGACCCCTGCCCCGAATGCGGCGCGGCTGGCCGCGTGAAGCGGCAAAAAACCCTCGAAGTCAAAATTCCCCCCGGCATTGACGAAGGCATGCGCATGCGCCACGCCAACCACGGCGAGCCGGGCGTCAACGGCGGCCCTCCCGGCGACCTTTACGTAGAAATCCACATCCGCCGCCATTCGGTATTCGAGCGCGAGCATGACGACCTGCACTGCGAAATGCCAATCAGCTTCACCACCGCAGCCCTTGGCGGGGAAATTGAGATTCCCACTCTGGAAGGCATGGCCCGCCTGAAAATTCCGGCGGAAACGCAAAGCGGGAAAGTCTTCCGCCTGCGCGGCAAAGGCATCAAAAACGTGCGCACCCACTCGCATGGCGACCTGCTCTGTCACGTCTTGGTAGAGACGCCGGTCAACCTCACCGAGCGCCAGCGCGAACTGCTCTGGGAATTCGACGAAATCTCCCGCAGCAACGCCGACCACCACAATCCAAAAGCAAAATCCTGGATGGACAAAGTCAAGGCTTTCTTTGGGTCGTAGGCAGGAAAGCGGACACAGAGACGAACGCTGCAAAAATGCCTCCTCCTGTTTTTGGGAGGGGGCATTTTTGTGTTATTAGGGCTAACAATAATTCATTACAGTTGAAATGCTCACTCTTATCATTAATTATCCCTTTTTCTCTCCTCATGCTAAATGTTGTTTACATTACAACGCTATCCAATTGAAGAGGTAATTCTAAATTGTTTCTAATTGAAAATTTTTCGTAAATATTTTACAAACCACCATCCATGTAATGTGTTGTGAATTAACGCGGCAGGATTAAAAAATTCATCAGGACATTCTTTATTTTCAATGCTTTTATATGTAATAACCGTATATCGTGTCGTCTGAATGCTATCAAATAAAATCATCGTATCAATATACTTTTTGTTATTATTACTTAGTTTTAGATACCATGCATCCTTAGCTTTTTTCCTGAATTAACAAATAGCTCAGCTTTAACAGGGAATTTAGTATTCTTATCAACATAAAGAGTGATATCAGAATATGTTAAACTTTCAACATTTCCTTTTAAATTTAACTGCATACAAGAAGAAAATTTTGTAGAAACATGAAATTCAATATTACTAAGTGTTGTTGGAAATTCTGGACAAGCAACCTCAGCAGTAATGCCTCCAGTATAGTCTTCGCTCCAAGTCATATTTGCGATATCACCTGTTGATGCTTCACCAAGTAATTTCTGGCTGGAAGTAATACGTAATGGTCGTTGACTATCTGCCGTTAGTAACCAAAACTTTTCCCCAAGCATTAATAATTTCTGCCCAACTTCCATCGGCGATTTCATAAGAACTAATGAACGACGTGGAGGTTTAATATAAACAGTGTAATGACGCTCTTTATCAAATTTATCATTACGATAGAGTTTGACTTCTGTTTCCACACGAACAGAACCATCTGGCAGTCTGAATGAATCCACTTCGCGAAGTATATGGTTGCCATCGCTCGCATATACATAGTTAGAGGATATAAAAATAAAAATAATACCGTACTTAAACATGACGCAATGCCTCCATAATTTGCATACGTACCGCCTTTCTACTTGAATAGAATGCAGCGATGCAACATAACGAAACAATTAACATGTCAACAAACATGTACAGAAAAAGTGGAGTACTTACCAATAATGGATAGCCTATCGAACGTCCTGGAGGTGGCGGCATTTCTAATCCAAAATACGGTAATAATGAAGCAATAATGAGTGCTATCATATTGCCGATTAATATTCCAAATACTCCAATTAGCATTCCTTCATGTACAAATTGTGTTATTATTTCATAGGGATGACTGCCAAGTGCCCTGAATGTACCAATTTCTCTAGTTCTTTCTATAACAGATGACGACAGTGTGTTAGCAACAGAAAACAATACAAGCATCATGATAATAATACCCAATAGACCAAAAATCCTATTGTATAGAGCTTTAACCGAAGCATAATAAAAAGCTTGCTCGCTCCAAGGCCTAGTTGCTAGCTTGTCAGCATCAAAAGATAAGAGATTTTCTTGCATTTTATTAATGCGACTGCTTTCAAATAAGTAAATAGATAAGGTGTTTACCTTATCCGTCATCAATAGACGTTGCGCATGTTTAATATCAAGCAATATCAAACGTTTATCCGCTTCATGCCAACCAGTTGTAATAATCGCAGAAACAACAACATCCATCGCATTCATACTTCCAGTTGTAGTAGTTGTCATTATAGTGAGATTGCTGCCAATATGAGCCTTTAAACTACGGGCAAGCTCTTTACCAATAAAAATCCTAGGTATATCATCTATATTCATATTTTCATTGATGTTTCCTTCCACGCTTTTCAAAAAAGCACCTCTAGCATGGACTTCTTCGCTTATATTTGCACCTATAGCAGAAAAAATAACAGATTTATCATCATTCGATAAAAGTCCTGTCTACCGAATGATCAATACCAAATTGCATTGGCGTTTCTTCTTCATCGACAAAAAAGCGTTTATCGGCAATAGTAATATGTCCTGATTCTCTTACGGCATTGTCCACTAACATCTCGTAAGTATATAAAGTAAACCCGCCTGCAATCAGAAGAGCAGCACAGCCAATAGCGGCAACAAAAATGGTTGTAACTGATCTCCTACGATTACGCAAAACATTTTTACATGCAAACAATAAAGCATTCATGCTAAAACTCCATCAGTAATATTATAAATATAATTACAATGAAGCGCCATTCGTTTATCATGCGTTGCTATTAAAAAAGTCGTTGAAAATTGTTGCCCTAGTTCTTTTATGAGAGCAATAATAATTTCAGCAGTTTTTGTATCAAGATTTGCGGTTGGCTCATCTGCAATAATTAGCTTTGGATGTTTTATGAGTGCACGTGCAATAGCTACACGTTGCCGCTGACCGCCAGACAGTTGATCTGGAATTCTGGCTGCTAATTTTGCTAAACCGACTTGTTCTAGAATTTCAAATGTTTTCGACTTTATTTGCGATTTACTTTCCCCTAAGAGATGTAGAGGATATGAAATATTATCAAATACATTCATCACAGGTATTAAGTTATAGCTCTGAAAAATAAATCCGATTTCTTTGCGACGAAGTTTTGTACGATCAGATTCATTCAATATGCCTATATCAGTCTTATTTAAGAGATATCGACCTTCATTAAAAGTGTCGATCAGACCACATATATTGAGTAAGGTACTTTTCCCACTACCAGAAGGACCGCAAATTGCCGCAAATGAACCTTTATGGACTTGAAGAGAGACATGATCAATAGCACAAATACTCTCCTCGCCAAAAGGAAAGCATTTACTAATTCCGTGCATCTCAATCGTATAATCAGACGACAATGACATGAATTTAACCTCTGAAATAGCGTGATATCAACAACGATGCTAGCAGCATATTTACAAGAATATCCTCCGCTTTGAAATGTCCATGACCCGACTTGATATGACACTTTAACAGGGTAAGGCATAGAAAATCTATTAAATCCAGATTGTCTGGGTGATTGTTCAGACCGTTTCCGCAATCTTCTGTTTATTTGGCTAGAGCAGCCTGCCCTTGTGCTGAGAGCATCGCTTGAGCCGCCAACGCCTCTCACTGCTCTGGCAAACCGGAGCATCCGCAGGCAGACATCGGGTAGGGAATTGCAGGAAAATTTTTTGTGGGAACTATGTGAGAGAATGGAATCTTTTTGTTTATAACTTATTGATTTATTTAATATTTGGCGGAGACGGAGGGATTCGAACCCTCGATGCAGGTTTTGCCCGCATGCTCCCTTAGCAGGGGAGTGCCTTCGACCTCTCGGCCACGTCTCCGTTCAGGGCGGCAACTATATCGGCTTGCCGCAAGAAGGTCAATTTTAGCTACCCACTCAATTGGCGCTATCTAGCTCGAATACTTCGTGCAGCACACGCACGGCCAATTCAAGATATTTTTCCTCTATGACGACGGAAATTTTGATTTCGGAGGTAGAGATCATGTTGATGTTGATGCCTTCCTCCGAGAGGGCGCGGAACATTTTCGCGGCCACACCCGGATGCGAGCGCATGCCAACGCCGATGATCGAAACCTTGCACAGGCTTTTATCGGTTTCGATGGCTTGGGCATTGACGACAGCCTTGACGCGGTCGAGCACGCCAACCGTTTTGTCCAGATCGGCGCGGGCGACCGTAAAGGAGAAGTCAGTGAGGCCATCGTGCCCGGAGTTCTGGATAATCATGTCGACATCGATATTGGCCTCCGCCACCGGACCAAGTATCTGATAGGCGATGCCCGGCTGGTCGGGAGCGCCTTGGACGGTAATCTTGGCTTCGTCGCGGTTGAAAGCGATCCCTGAGATGATGGGTTGTTCCATGCTTTTATTTTCCTCAACGGTGATGAGCGTGCCTTCGCCTTGGTTTTCTTCAAAACTGGAGAGCACGCGCAACTTGACCTTATATTTGCCGGCGAATTCGACTGAACGGATTTGCAGCACCTTGGAGCCAAGACTTGCCATTTCCAGCATTTCTTCAAAGGTGATGACATCCAGCTTGCGCGCTTCGGGCACGATGCGCGGATCGGTGGTGTAGACACCATCAACGTCGGTGTATATCTGGCATTCATCGGCGCACAAGGCCGCAGCGAGCGCGACGCCAGTCGTATCGGAACCGCCCCGGCCAAGAGTCGTGATATTGCCGTCGGCATCGACACCCTGAAACCCGGCCACGATGACAACTTTGCCGTCAGACAGGTCACGGCGCAGGGCGGCATCGTCGATATTGAGGATGCGTGCCTTGGTATAGGCATCGTCAGTCAGGATTTTTACTTGACCGCCCGTATAACTTTTTGCGGGAACGCCTATCGCTTGCAGCGCCATCGCAAGCAAGCCGATGGTGACTTGCTCGCCAGTGGAAACCACCATGTCCAGCTCGCGCGGGTCGGGAGACGATGCCAGATCTTTGGCGAGGGCAAGCAGCCGATTGGTTTCGCCGCTCATCGCGGAGACGACGACGACGACCTGATGCCCCTGCGCGTGAAATTTTGCGACTCTCTTGGCGACGTTCTTGATGCGATCAGGGCTGCCTACCGACGTGCCGCCGTATTTCTGGACAATCAGTGCCATGTTATCTGTGCTTATGGGAAAAAAGACTGGCGCGCCCGGCGCGATTCGAACACACGCCCCCTGCCTTTGGAGCCGCACTCATTCGTCGATTTTTTCACAGGCGTATCAAAAAGGCAACAACCTATCTACAGCGGCCTTGCCTTGGGTTGGCGCAAGATGCGCGTATATCTCTGTCTGCTCCACATTGGCATGACCAAGCAAATCTTTAACAACGTAGATAGATTCACCTTGCATAACAAGCCAGTTTGCGAACGTATGCCGCAAATCGTGAATCCTGAAATTATCAATCCCAGCCCGTTGCAATGCCCCCCTCATGGCTGTTTTTAGGCATCCAATCCTGCGCCCGCCCTCATAGCCGAATACATAGCGGGAATTTACCCCATGTTCTGCCTGCCAGTGCCGCATTCGTTTCAGCGCGGCCAACGCATCAAGATTTAGCGGCACAGAACGGCGACGGTGGGACTTATTTTGCTCAGGCTCCAAAACAAGCAACGCCTGATCTAGGCTAATGCGCGACCATTCAAGATTCAGAAGCTCACCACGTCGGCAGCCCGTGTTCAGCGCCAGCCTGAGAAAAACAGGAAAATGCGGACGCTTCGCATACCTTTCCGCCTCAAGCACGAGATTACCCGCCTGTTCCCGCGTAATCCACCGAACACGACCCGGCTGCTTTGAAATGCAAAGATTGGCAGCAGGATTCGCCAAACCATCTAGACCGTGCTCCACCCGAAAAAGATTCGCCGCCGCCGAAAACAGGCGCAATTCCCGCTGCACTGTGGAAATCTTCACCCCGGCAGCTTGGCGGCAGGCAATATAGGCACGGACATCACAGCGCCGGATAGCGGACATCTGTCGACCGCCAAAAAACGCATGGAGATGTTTGAAGCTATAGCGGTCACGCTCAGGCAAAACAGGGCGCATCTGGCCTCGCACTGAAAAATAGTACAAGACGACATCATCAAACGTAACATCCATGATTCAAGCAAATGGTCAAAATGCGGATTCTCATCATGGATGTGCAAAAACACCGTTAAAAACATCCTTGGGCGCTGCCCAAGCCCGCAAGGGAATAGCATTCCCTTGACCTGCAAGCCAAACCTTGGGCGCTGCCCAAACCCGCAAGGGAATGGCATTCCCTTGACCTGCAAGCCAAACCTTGGGCGCTGCCCAAACCCGCAAGTGAATAGCATTCCCTTGACCTGCAAGCCAAGAGCCTTGCGCGGCGCGGCAGCGCCGTGAGCCTGCATCACAGCCTGAACCTTGGGCTGGCTTGCAGCTATCACGCCATCTGTGACCAAGCAGCATCACGCGCTGCTGGCGAATGCCGCCTGTCTCATTCTGGGCGGACGCTGGGCTTGCAGCAAAAAACCTAGCTTTTGCTGCGTAATCAGCCTGCCGCTAATTTTGCATTTACAAAGCGGTTCAAACTAACGCCCTGCTCAGCGGCTTTCATGGCAAGGGCACGATGAACTTCTGGCGGGATGCGCACCTGAAACTTGCCGCTATAGTCACGTTCCGCCATTGGCGCCGGAATCTCTTCTCTGCTGCCTTTCATGTCTTCCACAACAGCAAAAACGACTTGCCGGATACCGGAAAGCGCCTCATCAGGCGAGGCCGCCAACCACGAAAGCGACGGAAACTCAACGCACAGGCCGACATGCTCGCCATCTTCCGGCGACCAAGTAACACGGTAGGTGTAATGGTCAAGATTCATGATGGCCCCCTAGCTTATCTATGGCGGCAAGTACCTGGCGCACTTGATACGCCTTGGCTCACCCCTTGTCATTCTGGATATTGATCCTTGGATCCCCAAGCCACGGCGTCTTAAAAACGACATGGCTACCACCAGACTGTCGAGCTTTACCAAAAAAGCCAGAGCATACCTTTAGCAAATCAGCATACCGGACATTGCCCGGTTCGCGCCGCATCTGGTCAAGTATCTGGATTATTGAGGACATGTTTTATAGTATCAATAATGGTACTATCTGTCAACTACATTCTTTTCACATGAAGCAGCAACAGAATTTCCGTATCTTCCGCGCCATCATGGCGTCCGGCGAAAAAATCCGGCAGGAACGGTAGCCCTTTCTTGCCAGACGACTCTTTCTTCTCGTCCAATCCGCCGAGAAGGACAAGCTCGCCATCTTTCATGGAAACCGTGGTCTGAAGCTCGCGCTTCAGAAGCGTCGGCGAGACATTTACGCCCGTATCCGTTTGCTGAAAACTGGAAAGCTGGTGCGTCACGGACAGCACGATGCCATCCTCGCGGATTTCCGGTTTCAATTCGAGTATCACGCCTGAAGACCTGTACTCGACGGACTGGACGGACTGCCCCACCCCCGTATGCGTGACGTTCCCGAGCGTGGGGACTTCCGCACCCGCCTGAAAGCGTGCCTTCTCGCCGCTACGCACGCGCACCGTCGGGGCGCTTAATACCCTGAAACGCTCATCGCCAGAAAGAACCGACCATGCCGCATCAACATTCCCCAGCCGCAGCCGGACGGACGACGACGCATCAAGAACGCCATTGACAACTGACACGCCAAGCCCACGCGCAGAATCCAGCAGCCCAAGAGCCACGGAAACCGCACTATTTCTTGTGGATTCTTTTCTGACCTCGAAAATCGCCGCCTTGACCAGCACCTCGCCCGACGGCCTGTCGACCTGCGCCAGCAGCTTTTCCAGCCGCCCCACCTCAACCAGCGACCCCCGGTAGACCAGTGCATCGTCCACGCGACGGGAAACCCAATCGTTGACCGACGGCTGAAGCGACGCTTCCGGCCTGATACCCTCTGCCCCCGGAACCGGGCGCGTCACAGAGAACCCACCCGAATCAACGACCGTTCCCGCCAGCTCGCGCAGGTACTCCGCGCCACGGTATCTCGGAAAATAAACGAAGACTTCGCCATCGCCTTCATTCACCTTCGATATGTAGTGAATGCCGTTGCGGCTGGAGACCGTGTAGCCGATGCCGGACAAGACATGACGCAGGTGATAGAAAACATCCTCCGTCTCAATGTCCGAAAACCGCGCCGTCATTCGTTTGTCGACCTGCAAGAAATCATCGTCCATCAAAAACGATTCCTTGCGCAGATCGTTCAGCACGAAATATGAAAATTCAACCACCGAAATATCATTAAAAAGGATATCGACCTTTTCTGCCAACGTCGGGCGGCACAGCAACAGCAGTGCGGCAAAGACGAGCGGGCGCATCATGGCTTCCGATCAATGCGCGGCAGCCGATGACGCACCTCAACTGCGACAACATGTAGTCCCTCGCCATTGCTCAAAATGGCTGTCCGCCCGTCCGTGCCGAAGAACAGCCGCCAACCCGCGAGGAAAAGAGCCTCTTCCGAGTATGCGTCCACCAACCCGCCCTCCCCGTTCAGAAATTCGACCTTGGCCAGCCGCTTACCGCCGACCATGCCTGAATACACCAGACGGGCGCGACCAGACGACAGAAGCCCGGATACTGCGTCATGGCGAGACGGACGGGCAGGGGGCGCACCGATCGGCGCGGGGGAAGAGGTCGACTGTGTAGCCACCGGAACCGCCGCTACCCCCGGCTTGCTGACAGGAGCCGTGCCGAAAAAACCGACAAGGCGGTAAATGCCAGCACCGAACAGCACAACAGCCAGCGGCACGGCCAGCCGGAAAAACTTACCCTTGAAAATATTCCCGCGATCATCAATGTTGACCTCTTTGGCATCCGCACTGCCGTCCCCTTTCTGGGAATGCGACTGATAAAGACAGAAATAATTCGGGTTGTAGGCACGCTGGAGAGAACGGAAAGGCGCATCGCGGTATTTCCTCGCACCGGAGAAGATGTCGACCCGATAGCGTTTGGCAGCGCCCACGACCGTGAGCTTTTCCATGTAATACGTCTCTTCGACGACTGCCCGTATCTTGCGACCTATGTCGCCTATGTCCTGCGTTATCAGGGCAACATCGCACGTCTGCCCGGTCTCAGGATGCGTGAAATGGCGGTGCATCCTGAAAAAGTTCATTACAGCATCCGGCGTAGCGGAACCGAAACCGTCATAGAAACGCCAGACTTCATCGAGCACCAACAAGTCACCGGGCCGAATAAAGGCATCCGTGTCCCCATCAGTGAGCCAGAAGCCCTTGCTCGTGACTGCCTCATGGTCAACCTGGACAATCGTGCCCAACTTGCCCTCTTCGACCCTCTGCCCTATCAGAACACGGCGCATTTCCCCATAGTCCAGCCCTGCGATGTTCGAGACGACACGCCGCCCCATCTTCAAAGCACCGAGGATGACAACCGTCACCACCTCGTAGCTTTTCCCGGAACCCATGCGCCCGGTATAAACCTTTATTGACATTTTTCAGCCGATAAACGGCAAGCGCCGAATCAAAAACCGGGACACGTAAGCCGAGACCAGCAGCGGAACCCCGTAATCCAGCCTGAAGAACCGCAGGAAAAACCAGACCCCGGAATCAATCCCGGAAAACGCACCAGACAGCGCCCCCGGCGAGACAAAATCACCCAGATATGACACCGCGCGGGGTACAAGGAAGGCAACCAGCGCGAAAATTGCCGAGAACACAATGAACTTAACGACGACCTCGCGCAGCAGCCATGACAGCGCAGAAGCCATGAACGGGACAAAAACTGGCAATGCCATGTCAGGCTCCCATCACAATGCGGAAAGCGAGCACTGCCCAAAGCGCCGCCATCACCGTTTCAAAAACCGGAAAAACATCCCTGACCAACTCACAATGAAACGATGTGGAATACGAGCGCCCAAAAAACGGAATGTCCACATTTAAAGGTAAGCAAGAACCAGAATAGTTGGGCAAGCTCCAGCCCTTCAACGCATCGAACGTGCCGGAAAAAAATGATTCGTCGAACTGCGCATCGGGCGGAATGGCCAGTTCCTCCACCGTGCTATCGCCACAAATCCACTTCAACCACGAAGGGCACTTGCTTTCGACTGGCGGATCAATCGGCACCTCAACATTGCCGCCTGTCCCTCCACCATCCGACCCATCGCCGTCCCCATCGCCACCTGTACCCGTTCCGCCGCCGCCACCAGTGCCGCTCCCCGAGCCACCTCCACCCGAGCCACCATCATCGTTACCCCCAGAGCCATCCCCCGGCTCACCGGGGTCATTTCCACCACCCGAATCATCACCCCCGCCTCCATCAGGCGGAGGCGGCGCAGGGCGGCAATGCTTCCCCGTATAGACACAGGCATACGAGGCAAAGACAACCTGCCCATCCTTCCAGCCCGTAGCAGAGCGCCCGCAATCGCCCACCTCGCAGTAATCCATGCAGTTCGTCAGCGCATCGACAAGCACGGAATAACCGGATGCGGCCTGACAGTCCGGCGGCACGGCGCATTCGCCATCCTCATACCTAATTTGCCCCTCCGGGCAGGGGTCTGGCTCTGGCGGCTTGCAGGTGCCGTCATCATGCGCCGTCTGACCTTCCGGGCAGTCCGGGGCGTTCTGGCAAATCCATTTCCCATTGTTGTATTTAAGGTTGCCGCCGTGCGGGCAATGCTTGACCGCATTGCAAGACCCTGCAAGCTCACGATAATTCTTGCCGTTGCCAAAATAGCCATTTTTAACAATCTCTTTCAAAATTGGGATATATGTATATTCATCCCTTTTTTCGATACGCCTTTCATACGAGTAAGATTCATTTTCGACAAATTCCTTATAGATGTTATCGCGGCATCCTTCGAGCGACGAGTGGGCAGAAACATGGCTTGTGCCGAATAAATAGCCAAGCGTCCATTCCTTGACCTGCACCGGGTAATCCCGCGCCGCCGAGGCGGAGGAAGCAAGAAAAAGAACTGCCGCAGCAACGGCCAGTCTCATTTGAACCCCTCAATCACCGCCCATGCCGAGACGATGCCCCAGAAGGCAAAAAGAAGGTTCCAGCCTTCTGGGGCATCCATGCTACGTCACAGCCCACGAATAGCGCGGAGCACCAGCCCCGCAGCTTTCCAAGTAATGTAGATGCCCGCGAGGGTAGCGGCTACCGCCAAGACTGCCGTCCCGACGCTCGAAAAGTCGACCTCAGAGGTCAACGAGGAAAGGTCAACCGCAGCAAATGCCACAGGAGCCAACAGGAGGCTGGCCGCGATAAACCCAACATTTTTCAAAAATCTCATGACAACACTCCAAAAACCGGGAAGCGCCCGGAAACGCCTTTCAGGAAAGTCCCGAAATCAGAAACGGCGAATAGCCTGCAAAACAACTCCTGCGCACTTCGCCAAAAACCAAAGCCCCACTGTCACGCTAAAAAAGAAACCGAAAACAGCGCCACCGCTGGAATAGTCAATTTCCCCCGCATCGCCGCCCGCCCCCGCGCCAGAGGCCAAGACAGCCCGATAGTCCGCAACGGGCATGCGCACTTCTGCACATCGAGCCTGTGAATCCGAAAAAATTCCGATCAACTGCCCGGAGGCGGAATACATGCCGACCAGTTGCCCGGACGCGGCGTAGCAGCCCGCAGCCATCAAGTCACTCGACGACGCGCAGCCAGTTACGGGCGCTCCTGACCTGGGTCACTTCCCCCGTATGGGGGTCGGGTTTCGTCTCAAAGTTATTTCCCATCCCCGTAATCTCGACAAAGCCTTCCCAGTCAACGCCGATTTGCCCGAGCATCGAAGAGCTTGTCAGTTCAACCGTGCCGGGAAAGCTATACTCGTCTACGGCGGGGATACGGAGGATGGAAAAAAACAAAAGCCCCCTATCCTGAACCCTCTGCTTGCGAAATGAAGAAATACGCCCCCTGATATATGCCTGTCCTATGGGCAGGGTATATGTCTTTGGCTTTTCAATTTTGCTATTGGAAACTTCGCTCATTTCCCATTACTCCAAAAAAAGCGGCCTTATGCCGCATTAAGAAGCCGGTACTGCTCCACCGGACAGAACTTAAAGACGGAATTAGCCGATACGCGACCCGAGCACCTGCGGACATCCGAAGGTAGCGGGACAAAATCCCGTGGAAGCGCCGTGTCCTGCGGAACGATGAAAACGTCCGTCTGGTTCCACGACACGCCCGCATCCACAAGCCTCTTCCTGTTGTAATAAAAAGTGCGCAGGGCATATTCCTGTTTTATGGCTTCCTCGCCGCGCATGGAATACTGGAGCCAAAACGCCAGCAGGGAATTTGCAGACTGCTTGCCATAGCAGGAATTCAGCCGAGCCTTTACCCGGTCATAGGTGCGAATAGTCTCCATTTGGGAACGTCCCTCTCTAAAAAGTCTGTAAACCTGTTCCTCGTATACGGAGATCAGGTAACCATCCGTTATCTCGGACACCTTCGGGAAGTTTCCCTTAAAGTCGTATTGCAGTTTTTTGGCATTTATCTGCACCTCCACGCGCAGCCGCCAATCCGCCAGCTTCTGAACCGCTTTCACTTTGCGGTTAATTGCCCGCTCATCCCGAGCCGACAAGAAAACACCTTTGGAAGGATTCGCCGCCTTCCGGCTTCTCGCCATATGCACCGCATACAGCGCACGGCGCAGCACCGCCGCCCCGTGGCGAAGAAACTCCGGCCCCTTTGAATACGCCCTGAACGTGGTCGACTTGCCGGGATAGTGAATCGCCGTGGCATACTTCGCTTCCATCCTCGCCCGACGCGGGTAATGCACGTCGCGGAACGAGCGGAAAAACTCCCTCTGCCCCTCTGGCGAAATATGGAACATTTCAGCCCAGTCCACGCACCGCACCTCCCACTTGGCTGCATCATGGAAAATCTCATGGTCATTCGCCATGATTTCGCCCAGCAGATTGACGAAAAGCCCAGCCACCACCGGAAAATCCACTGGGCCGCCATGCACATTCTGACCGTAGAAAAACTTGTGCCATGAGCACTCGACAATGACGAAAGGCAAACACGGCATCTGGCAGACACGCCCATCCGGCCCCACCACCCAGTCATCGCGCATCACACGGAACATAATCCGGGAATCAAAGGAGCCTTCCAACTCGCCCGTGGTGATCTCGTACAGCACATGCCCCGTTTCCAACTGGACGCCTTGCCGCAGGATGCACTTCTGCTCCAGCATCCATGCCGTGCCCTCGTCAATCACCGGGGAGCGCAGCTTTACCGTGTCAATCGCCATCGGGAAGCTCCCAGTGCCGTGCCGGAAAAACCAGCGGCAAAAAAAAGGCGGTTTTTGGAAAGCTGTGCAACCCATTGCACGTTCGTTCGGTGCTACAGTGACCGAACGAAAAAAAATTTTTTGCGGCTACACTATTAAAAAAATGAAAATCACATAGCAAAATCCCCTCACGCGCTGGGGCGCGTGAGGGGATTTTGTGCGTATGATGAGCCGCCATAAACATCATAGCCACCCAGCGCACATAGGAAAACCGTTATGACAAACATTTTGATTGCCCTTGCCGTGCTTTGTATTGTCCTGGCCATTCTTGCGGCACGGATAGGCAAAAACCAAAAACTGCACTACACAGCGAAAAACGTAATGACAAAAACAGAGCAGATTTTGTATTACAAAATAAAAGAAGCCTTGCCGGAATTCATCGTTTTGCCTTAAACCCAAATGAGCGCCTTTCTGGGCATCAGGACTAACGGCAAGGCAAGACAAGCTGCCCTTAACAAAATTCTTATGAAAAGCGTAGATTTTCTTATATGCAACAAGGATTTCAGCGTCGTCTCCGCAATCGAGTTGCAGGACAAGACACATGACAGACCCGACAGACGGCGCAGCGACAAATTCAAGCGTAATGCCCTTAAATCCGCAGAAATAAGACTGATCGAGTACCACGCCGCCAACCTGCCGACCGTGGAAGAAATCAGGAACGATTTTTTCCACGATAAAGCGGGGAAACAGCAGGACAGTAAAACGCCTGCTATCACAACTAAAACGGATGACCGACAAGACTGGAGTCACTACGATAAACCATAGAAATTACCGATATAGTAAAAACTTACCAATCTGGAAATAACTTGTCAATCTGGTAACAATATCGGAAACTACGTATACAACTTGGACAACATCATGAAAAAAATTCGCCTCTACCTCGATGAAGCAAAAGACAATGGCATTATTAAAAATGATGCTGAAATTGCAAAAAGACTAAAAATTGCCCAAGCAACAGTATCCAGATGGAGAAATGCAGAAAGATCACCGGATGAAGACCAAGCCGCTGCACTGGCGGAACTGCTTGAAAAACCGGAGATTATGGCCGAGTGCGCCGCCGCACGCGCAAAGACGGAACGGGGGCGGGCAACATGGGAGCGCGTTGCGCTCATGCTCAGCGCCGCCATGCAAGGCGACGGCGGAAAAGACTGGCGCGCCCGGCGCGATTCGAACGCACGACCCCTGCCTTCGGAGGGCAGTACTCTATCCAGCTGAGCTACGGGCGCGAGACTGATGAGGGATTGTGGGGCGCGATTATCGCGGTTTTTCTTCCCATTTACACCAAAAAAACAAAAATTTTTTTATTAGATCAAATCAGCGGACGGACGACGTTTCCAACTTGCATAAAAGATCGGGCATGGAAACGCTGGTATCGTGCGCAAGGCCGCTTACCATCCCAGTTCCAGCATCCATCCTCCCTCCCCCGCGCATTCTCCAGCATCCAGTGCCGCTTTCACATACGGCACGATTTCCGGCGGCAAACCGTCACGCGCAAACCACCCCATGCCGCTGCATTTGTCTGGCTCACGCAGGATGGGTTCGCCCTGCCAGTTGCGGGCGCGTAAAAAGAAGTCAATCCGGTTGGTGTCCGAGTGCCGATGGATGATGCCGAGCCAGCCGAGATCGGCGGGGCTGGCTCGTAAGCCGGTTTCTTCTTCCAGTTCCCGCACCGCCGCCTGAAAAACAGATTCGCCCTGCTCGATGTGCCCGCCCGGTAAGCTGTAGAGGCCATCAAAAAACCCGGTTCCCGCCCGCCGCAGCAGCAGGACGCGACCTTCGCGCTCGCACAGGACATGCACACCAGTAGGAATGCCCGCATGTGCCGCCATCATCCGCTCCTGTTCACGTTCAATGCTTGCCTGTGCTGCCAAAGCCGTCTTCGCCGCGCTCGCTGGCGGCGAATTCATCGACGATATTGAATCCGGCCTGAACGACGGGTACGACGACCAGTTGCGCGATGCGCTCCATCGGCGTGATGGTGAACGCCTCGCTGCCGCGATTCCATACGGAAACCATGACTTGCCCTTGGTAATCAGAGTCAATCAGCCCGACCAGATTGCCGAGCACGATGCCGTGCTTGTGCCCAAGCCCTGAGCGCGGCAGCACAATCGCCGCCAGACCGGAATCCGCAAGATGGAGGGCAATGCCGCTGGGAACCAGCGCGGTTTCGCCTGGACGCAATGTGACGGGCGCTTCCAGACAGGCGCGCAGGTCAAGACCGGCAGAGCCGGATGTGGCGTAGGCGGGCGGCTGGGTGCACAGACGGGAATCGAGCAATTTGATGTCGATACGGTGCATGTTTTTTCTCCAGAAATGGATTCGATTCAGTTCGCGGGCAACAGGTTGGCAATGCGCTCGACGATCTGCCGCGCAACAAAGGCTTTGGGCGCGCGCGGCAATGGATGCCGACCTTCATCATCGTAGATGACAACGGTGTTTTCGTCGCCGCCCAGCCCATCGGCCAGCAGGTTGCCAACCAGCATAGGCAGGCGCTTGGCGCGCCGCTTGCCTTCGGCATAGGCATCGAGGTCGCGGCTCTCAGCGGCAAAGCCCACGCAGAACGGTGGCTGCGGCAAAGCAGCGACTTCGGCAAGGATGTCAGGATTAGGGACGAATTCTAGATGGACGGGTTCGCCCGATTTCTTGATTTTGTGCAGAGCCGTTTCCACAGGACGGTAATCCGCCACCGCCGCGACCGCGATGAACACATCCGCGCCGGGAATGGCCGCAAAGACTTCTTCGCGCATTTGCAGGGCGCTTGTGGCAAAAACACGCTGGACGCCCGCAGGCAAAGGCAACGCTACGGAGCCGCTCACGAGCACTACCTCAGCGCCGGCGCGGGCGCAAGCCGCCGCCAGCGCATAGCCCATCTTTCCCGAACTGGCATTAGTGATGCCCCGCACCGGGTCGATGGCCTCAAAAGTTGGCCCCGCCGTCAGAACCACCTTGCGCCCGGCTAGCAGCTTGGGCGCGAAGAAAGCGAGCAGCGCGTCGCACAGCGCATCGGGTTCCAGCATCCGACCCAGTCCGGTTTCGCCGCAAGCCTGTTCGCCCGCAGCGGGACCGAGGATGGCAATGCCATCGGCGGCAAGCGTGGCGATGTTACGCTGGGTCGCCGGGTTCTCCCACATCTGGCGGTTCATCGCGGGTGCGACGAACAAAGGGCATTCCCGCGCAAGACAAAGCGTTGAAAGCAGGTCATTGGCGAACCCCGTCGCCAGACGGGCGATGAAATTGGCGCTGGCGGGCGCTACGAGAATGGCATCGATGCCACGTCCGAGGATGATGTGCGGCATCCCGCCTTTCGCGCCTTCTTCCTGAAGCGCCGTCCATGCGCGGTTGCCGGACAGAGCCTCAAAAGTGAGCGGCGTCACGAAACTCGCGCCTGCTTCGGTCAGCACCGCATGGACATCCGCCCCGAGGCGCTTAAGCGCGCGCGCAAGCTCGGCGGCCTTGTATGCCGCGATGCCGCCGCTCACGCCCAATACAATTTTGCGTCCACGCAACCCATCAATGACGTGCGTATAATCCAACATTCTTTTCTCCAACCCTTATGTCATGGCAATCACCGACTGGCCCACAGACGAGCGCCCGCGTGAAAAACTGCTTGCGCGGGGTGCGCAGGCGCTCACCGATGCCGAACTGCTTGCAATTTTCCTGCGCGTCGGCATAAAAGGCCAAAGCGCCGTCGATCTCGCCCGAACCCTGCTCAGCCAATTTGGCAAAGTCAATCGGCTGTGCAACGCTTCCGCAGATGAATTTTCCTCGATTCCCGGCATGGGGCTGGCGAAGTATGCCCAACTACAGGCGGTGATGGAACTGGCTCGCCGCGCCCTCGCCGAACGCCTGACGGAAGGCATCCTGTTCGAGTCGCCCGCCGATCTTAAAAACTGGCTGCAACTTCGCATCTCCCATCTTCCCTACGAGACTTTCTGCGTCCTGCTGCTGGATGTCCGCCACCGACTAATCGAAGCCGTCGACCTCTTTCGCGGCACGCTGAACCAAACCAGCGTCTACCCACGGGAAGTCGTCAAGCTCGCCCTGCACCGCAATGCCGCCTCCGTCATTCTTGCGCACAACCACCCTTCCGGGGCGCGAGAACCCAGCGGCGCGGACAAACTCATCACGCGAGACCTGCGCAACGCCCTCGCGCTGGTCGATGTGAAAGTGCTTGACCACTTCATCGTCCCCGCGCACGGCGAACCGTTGTCATTTGCGGAACAGGGCTTGCTATGATTCTCTGGTCTAGGCTAGAATCGCTCGTTTTAGCAAGCTCATTTTCAGGAGCACATTATGGCTCGCGTCTGCCAAGTCACTGGCAAAAAACCAATGTCGGGAAACAACATCTCCCACGCCCACAATAAAACCAAGCGCCGTTTTCTTCCCAACCTGCAAAACCGCCGCTTCTGGTCTGAAGCCGAAAACCGCTGGATCAGCCTGCGCGTCACCAACGCGGCCCTGCGCACCATCGACAAGAAAGGCATCGATGCCGTTGTCAGCGAGCTGCGCGAGCGCGGCGAGAAAATCTAACTTTATTTGAACGGAGACGGTCATGGCTTCCAAAGGCGGACGCGAAAAAATCAAACTGGAATCGACTGCTGGCACGGGTCACTTCTACACGACATCCAAAAACAAGCGCACGACACCCGAGAAGCTCGAATTCAAGAAATACGACCCGGTCGCCCGCAAGCATGTGCTGTACAAGGAAATCAAGCTGAGATAAGAAAAGCCGCGAGCCTCTTGCGCTGCGCGGGTTTTTGAAATCTGCTGGGTTTCTTCCAAAAGGCGAACCACATGGTTCGCCTTTTTGTTTTTCTTTGCCGATTGACGCGGCTGGTTTTCCGTCGAGGCGTTGATGCGCTATGCTTACCCACTTCCGGCGCGACGCCGGAAAATCACCCATAAAAAGGAGCACCAACATGCCACGCGATTTTTCCGAAGCCTATCTCTACAACTTTGAAGACCTGAAAGTCGGCCAGACCGCTTCTATGGCTCGCACCGTTTCAGAAGCCGACATCCTTGCCTTTGCTGGCGTTTCCGGCGACACCAATCCGGTGCACGTCGACCAAGAATTCGCGGCCAGCACTATGTTCAAAGGCCGCATCGCTCATGGGATGCTTTCCGTCTCGTACATCTCGACCGTCATCGGCACCAAACTGCCCGGCCCCGGCACGATCTACCTCTCGCAATCGGTGAAATTCAAAGCGCCGGTGCGTATCGGCGACACCGTCCTCACCCGCGTCACCGTTACGGCTCTTGAAGCCGACAAGCGGCGCGCGACGCTCTCCACCGTTTGCACGGTAGGCGACGCTGAAGTCACCGTCGGCGAAGCGCAAATCCTGCTGCCGAAACGCTGATCCGACCGCCTAGACAACATTCCCTCCTGCTTACAGGCAGGAGGGAATGAAGGCATCCGCAACAAATTTTGCGGCAAATCGCGGCGCGGATTAGCTAGCGTCAGAGCCGCAGCTTGACGTAAGAACCCGGAGCGTCCTCCAGCACTTTCAGCACGCCTTTGGACGGGTCGCGCGCGTCGGTCTGGGCGCTGCCCTGCCCTGTAACCCATTCCTGCCAGTCCACCCACCAGGAACCTTCGTGCTGCACAGCACCCGAGAACCATTCGTCCGCCGTCTTGGCAAGCCGCGCCGCAGGGTTCACGAAATAGCCGTACTTTTTGGCAGCGGGCGGATTGACGATGCCCGCAATATGGCCGGAACCGCCCAAAACGAAACGCACGGGCACGTTGAAGCGAGCCGCGCCCATGTAAGTGCTCTTCCACGGGGCGATATGATCCTCGACGGTGGAAATGAAGAAGCACGGCACGTTGATTTTGCCAATGTCAATCGGCACCCCGCCGATTTCGATGCCGCCCGGCTCCACGAGCTTGTTCTCCATATACATCTTCCGAAGATAGAAACTGTGCATCTTCGCGGGCAAGCGGGTGGAGTCGGAATTCCAGTACAGCAAATCGAATGGGAACGGGTTTTTGCCCATCAGATAGTTATTGACGACGAATGACCAGATCAAGTCGTTGGCGCGCAGCATGTTGAAAGTCCCCGCCATCTCGGTGCCTTCAAGAAAACCGCGCATGGACATTTTCTTTTCGAGGCTGCTGACCTGCCCCTCGTCGATGAACACGCCCAGCTCGCCTGGCTCGGAAAAGTCGATGAGCGTGGTGAGAAAAGTCGCCGAGGCAATGCGCTTTTTCTTTTTGGCGGCAAGATACGCAAGCGTCGCGGCCAGCAGCGTGCCGCCCAGGCAATAGCCAATGGCATTGACTTCCTTTTCCCCGGTCTGCTTTTCGATGGCATCCAGCGCGGAAAAAATGCCTTCTTCCATGTAGGAAGTAAATGTCTTTTCCGCCAGCCGCTCGTCCGGGTTGACCCAAGACAGGACGAACACCGTCTGCCCCTGGTCGACGAGCCACTTGATGAAAGAGTTCTTTTCGCGCAAATCAAGGATGTAGAACTTGTTGATCCAAGGCGGCACGATGAGCACCGGGCGCTTGAGCACCTTTTCCGTGCTGGGCTGGTATTGAATCAACTGCATCATGTCGGTCTGCAAAACAATCTTTCCCGGCGTCGTGGCAACGTTCTTGCCCAATTCAAAAGCCGAGGTGTCCGTCATGCGCACCCGCAGATTGCCGTCGCCGTCCTCGATGTCGCGTAGCAGGTTGTTCAGCCCCTTGACAAGATTTTGCCCGTTGCAATGCACGGTTTCCCGAAAGACTTCCGGGTTAGTGAGGGCGAAATTGGAAGGGGAAAGCGCATCGATGTACTGGCGCGTGTAGAAATCGACTTTTCTGGCGGTCTGCTCGTCAAGCCCCTCGACGCCATGAACCGTCTCATGGATATGTTGGGCGGTGATGAGGTAGGACTGCTTGATGAAGTCGAACATGAAATGTTCCTGCCACTCTTCATCACGGAAACGCTTGTCGCTGCGCGAAGGCACGACGACCGGCGCGGCCTGCATCCCGGCGAAGCGCAGCATGGACTGCTGCCACAAGGTGAAGTAGTCCCACACCAGGCTCATCTGCGCCTGCGCGAGTTTGTAGGGGTTGGACAGCAGACGGCTCATCATGTCCATGAATGCCTGAGCGATGCCCAGTTCGTCCGATGGCGCCTGAATGCCTTTTTGAAGCTGCCGCTGGATGTGCTCGCTAATCAGATGCGAAGCCCGACGGGCGATTTCGGCGTAAGTGCTGACGATTTCTTCGGTTTGGCCGCATTCGCAAGGCGCTGCGTTCTGTTCTAGGGCGGTACTCACAATAAATCAACTCCTGAATAGGATTTACGGAAAAGGGCATGACCCATTAAACGGCTTTTTTCTTACAGATTTGACACGCTTAGTGCACATTCAGGCGGGAAAAAGCCCCGATGACTTCAGGCGGCGCCTGAACGAGTTCTATCAAGACGCCTTCCGCGCTAACGGGAAATTCCTCGTTGCCCTTCGGATGCAGAAAGGTGATGTCGTAGCCCGCCGCGCCCTTACGGATGCCGCCGGGCGCGAAGCGCACGCCTTGAGCCGTCAGCCACTCGACTGCGCGAGGCAAATCGTCGACCCACAGCCCGACATGGTTCAGCGGCGTGGCATGGACGACAGGCTTTTTCTCCGGGTCGACCGGCTGCATCAGGTCGACCTCGACCTTGAACGGGCCGCTTCCCATCGCGCAAATGTCCTCATCCACGTTCTCGCGCTCGGACACAAAATTACCCGTCGCTTCGAGGCCGAGCATATCGACCCACAGAGTGCGCAGTTTTTGTTTGTTCAAGCCTCCAATGGCGATTTGCTGGATGCCAAGTATCTTGAAAGGGCGGACAGGCATATCGGGCAAGCTCCTAAACAGTGATTTCAGCCGACCAAAACTATTGTATTTTAACGGCTTGTTCCCGCCCTGTCGGTACAGGTTTACACCACCCCACCCCCAACCCTATCCACGAGAAACCGCCCATGCTCACATCCAAGCAACTCTTCGCCGCCCGCTACGGCGACGATTCCCTGCCCGCCCCGGCAGCGTGGTCGCCCGTCATTGAGCACCTGCTTAATCACCGCTCCGTTCGCGCATTCCTGCCCGACCCAGTGGATGACGACCAACTCGCCGCCATCGTTGCCGCCGCGCAATCGGCATCCAGTTCTTCCAATCTGCAAGTCTGGAGCGTGGTCGCCGTGCGCGAACCGGCGCGGCGGGCAAAGCTGTCCGAACTGGCCGCCGGACAGGCACAAGTTGCCGAAGCGCCGCTGCAACTGGTCTGGATTGCAGACCTCGCCCGGCTGGAGCGCCTCACCGAAATGACGGAGCGCCCAGACGGGGCGCTGGATTATCTCGAAGCCTTTCTCATGGGCGCCATCGACGCGGCGCTGGCGGCGCAGAACGCGGAGGCGGCGGCGGAATCGCTCGGGCTGGGCGTGGTTTTCATCGGCAGCATGCGCGACAGGCCGCAAGAAGTGGCCGAACTGCTGGGCCTGCCGCCCAAAACCGCCGCCGTTTTCGGCATGTGCGTGGGCAAGCCCGACCCCGCCCGCCCCGCCAGCATCAAACCGAGATTGCCGCAGTCGGTCGTGCTGCACCATGAGCGTTACTCGCTCGACGCGCAAACCTCCGGCATCGAAACCTACAACGCCGCAATGGCGCGGTTTTACGAGCGGCAGAAAATGAACGTGCGCGGCACTTGGGCAGTGCACTCATCCAAGCGCGTCGCGGGCGCGGAAACCCTTTCGGGGCGCGACAAGCTCGCCGATTTCCTGCGCGCGCGCGGATTCGATCTGAAATAGCCGCCATTTGCCCGCAATTTCTTCGGAATGGATAAGAGCGGATTGAGGTAAAAATAGGCAAGCCAATCAGATAACGGATTGTCGCCATGCCTAGATTTGAAGACATTCAGGTTCTCGTCGTCGCCAGCGACCCAAGGCTGCGGGCGCAATTGCGGAGCATGCTGTCCGGCTTCGGGTTCGCCGTGGCACATTTCGCGGTATCAGCGCATACCGCCCTGCGCCATCTGCGGGTGCGCCATTACGAACTCATCCTGTGCGATTTCGCGCAAGGAGACGGCCAAGACGGGCAGCATTTTCTTGAAGACCTGCGCCAGCATGACATCATTGCCAGCGACACCCTGTTCGTGATGGTCACGGCGGAGCGCAATTACGAGCGCGTCGTCGGAACCGCCGAACTGCTGCCCGACGACTATATCCTCACGCCCCTGTCGCCCGCCGCGCTCCAATCGCGCCTCACCAAAATCATAGGCCGGCGCGAGGCGTTTCTTCCGGCGTGGCAACTGGCTGCCATCGGCGACTGGCTCGGGGCAATCGAATATTGCCAAGCGGCGGAAACCGCCTACCCTCAATACCTGATTGATTTCCATCGGCTCGAAGCCGGATTCCACATCGCCGCCGGACTGCTTGACGAAGCCGAGACGATTTACCGCCAGATTGCCGAAAGCCAGCGCATACCGTGGGCGCAACTGGGGCTGGCCCGCTGCCTCGCGTTCAGAAAAGACTATGCGGGAGCCGATGCCCTGCTCTCCGAACTCATCGCGGACAGCGACCGTTTCATGGCCGCCTACGACCTCCTCGCCCGCGTGCGGGCGGAAAGCGGGCAAGCCAAAGCGGCGTGCGAAGTGCTGCATACGGCAATCCAACGCTCGCCATACCGCCTCGGGCGGCAACGTCGGCTTGGCGAACTGGCGATGGACGCGGGAGATGCCGCCGCCGCCGAAACGGCTCTGGCGGAAGTCGTCCGCCAGAGCGCGAATTCCAGTTTCCGTGACCCCGAAGACTATGTCCGGCTCGCACAGGCGCAACTGGCGCAGGACAAAATCGACGACGCCCGCAACACTATCGGCAGCATCGAGCATAACCTCGGCAACCAGCCCAACGCCGCGCTGTGCAAGGCGCTCGCCAACGCCATGCTCCACGCGCACTCGGGCAATGAACAGGAAGCGCAAGCGGAACTTTCCGCAGCGGCCAGCCTCGCGGGCGTGGGCGCGCCCCTCTCCCCCGGATTGTCCCGCGAACTGGTCAAAGCCTGTTTCGACCACGACATGAGAGCCGCTGGCAGCAGCGTGGTGACAAACATCCTGCGCATGACCGGCGACGAACAGACGGTCAACGCCCTGCGCGGGCTGCTCCAGTCACGCGGGCTGGAACTGCTCTCGCAAAGCATCGAACATAACGTTCAGGAAGAAGTCCGCGCCCTTATCCGGGCGGGAGCCGAAAAAGCGCGCATCGGCGACTACCCCGGCGCGGTCGAAGCGATGATGGATGCCGTGCGCCAGATGCCCGGCCACCCTGTCGTGCTCTTCAATGCCGCGCTCGCCCTGCTGCGCCACATCGAGCACCTGGGCTGGAACAAGTCGCTCGCCAGCCAAGCCCGCGCCCTGATCGACCGCGCCCGTTCGCTCGAACCCGCCAGCACCCGCCTCAGCACGCTTGCCGAATACATGCACATGCTGACAGGCCGCAACGGCATCGTCGCTGATAACCTCGCGCCCAATTCCGCGCGTCGCGCATCGCCGATTCCCGCGTAAAGGAAGCGCCCGCGCCAAAAGATCGGCAGGATTGCCCATTTCCCGCACCTTCCGCCTTGAACTCCCCTTTCCCGATGGATATAATTCGCCGTTTTCCCACGAACGAACACGACAAGAGTAGGCACATATGGCTCTCACTACTGAAAGCAAGGCGCAGATCGTTACCGATTATCAGCGCGCCCAAGGCGACACTGGGTCGCCCGAAGTCCAAGTCGCGCTTCTGACCGCGCGCATCAACGGCCTGACCGGACATTTCAAGGAACATGGCAAGGATCACCACTCCCGCCGTGGCCTGCTGAAAATGGTCAGCCGCCGCCGCAAGCTCCTCGACTACTTGAAAGACCAGAATGCCGAGGCTTATCGCAAGCTGATCGAACGGCTGGGCCTGCGCAAGTAAGCCGCTGCCGCGCAAGCGCCGAAGTAACCGGCTCGGCAGCCTCCGCAGTGGCAACATCGATAGAGCCGGGACAGCCTAAAAAGGCTTCCCGGCTTTTGTCTTTCATGCCGAAGAAAACCCCATTGCCGTGCAATCCACGGTAATCACGCTTAAAGGAATTTCCCTTGCCTACTCCGACCAAAAAAACTTTTCCCTGGGGATCGCACACTGTCACGCTGGAAACTGGCGAAATCGCCCGTCAGGCCGGCGGCGCCGTTCTTGTCAACATGGATGACACCGTGGTGCTTGCCTCCGTCTGCGCCTCCAAGGACGTGAGGCCCGGACAGGACTTCTTCCCGCTCACTGTCGATTACGTCGAAAAATTCTATGCCGCTGGCCGCGTGCCCGGCGGTTTCTTCAAGCGCGAAGGGCGTCCCACCGAAAAGGAAACGCTCACTTCCCGCCTAATCGACCGCCCCATCCGCCCCCTCTTCCCGGACGGTTTCTATAACGAAGTCCAAGTCATCGCCCTCGTGCTGTCCCTAAACCCCGAAGTCGACGCGGACATCCCCGCGATGATTGCCGCCTCCGCCGCGCTGGCCATCTCGGGCGTTCCCTTCAACGGCCCCATTGGCGCGGCGCGTGTTGGCTACGTCGACGGCCAATATCTGCTCAACCCCACGGCCACCGAGCTTGCCGCCAGCCAGCTCAACCTTGTCGTCGCGGGGACGGAATCGGCGGTGCTGATGGTCGAATCCGAAGCGCAGCAGCTTTCCGAAGAAGTCATGCTCGGCGCGGTGCTCTACGGCCACGAGCAGATGCAGCACGCAATCCGCGCCATCAACGAACTGGTCGAAGTCGCGGGCAAGCCGGAGTGGGACTGGCAAGCGCCGCCCAAAAACGAGGCACTCATCGCCCGCGTCACCGACTTTGCCCGCGCCAACCTCGAACAGGCGTTCGCCATCACCAGCAAGCAAGCCCGAAGCGCGCGTCTGGCCGAAATCGAAAAAGCGACGCTGGCCGCTGTCGCCGAAGGCGCTGAAACGCCCCCTTCCGAAAACGAAGTCCGGGAAATTCTTTTCTCGCTCGAATCGAACATTGTGCGGAGCCGCATCCTCAACGGCGACCCGCGCATCGACGGGCGCGACACCCGTACCGTGCGCCCAATCGACATCCGCACCGGCGCATTGCCGCGCACCCACGGCTCCGCCCTGTTCACCCGTGGCGAAACTCAGGCGCTGGTCGTCGCCACGCTCGGCACGGGGCGCGATGAGCAAATCATCGACGCCATCGCGGGCGAATACCGCGAAAACTTCATGCTCCACTACAACTTCCCGCCTTTCTGCACGGGCGAGACCGGACGTTTCGGCGCAACCAAGCGGCGCGAAATCGGCCACGGGCGGCTTGCGAAGCGCGCGCTCATCGCCGTGCTGCCCAAAAAGGAAGATTTCAGCTACACCATCCGCCTCGTCTCCGAAATCATGGAGTCCAACGGCTCTTCCTCGATGGCCTCGGTCTGCGGCGGCTCCCTCGCCCTGATGGACGCGGGTGTCCCGGTCAAGGCGCACGTCGCGGGCATTGCGATGGGCCTCATCAAGGAAGGCAACCGTTTCGCGGTGCTCACCGACATCCTCGGTGACGAAGACCACCTTGGCGACATGGATTTCAAGGTCGCTGGCACGGAAAACGGCATCACCGCGCTGCAAATGGACATCAAAATCCAGGGCATCACCGGGGAAATCATGAAGATTGCCCTCTCGCAGGCTGCCGAAGGCCGTCGCCACATCCTCGGTCTGATGAAACAGTCCATCGAAGGCGCGCGCGGCGAGGTCTCCGAATTCGCCCCCCGGATGATTACGATGAAAATCAACCCGGAAAAAATCCGTGATGTCATCGGCAAGGGCGGCGCGGTCATCCGCGCCATGCAGGAAGAGACTGGAACCGTCATCGAAATTCAGGACGACGGCAGCATCACCATTTCCAGCGTCAGCGCCGAGGGCGCACAAGACGCGAAGTCCCGCATCGAGGCGATTACCGCCGAAGTTGAAATCGGCAAAATCTACGAAGGCACTGTGCAGCGATTGCTCGAATTCGGCGCTATCGTCAATATCCTGCCGGGGCGCGATGGGCTGCTGCACATCTCGCAAATCGCCAACGAGCGGGTCAACAACGTTGCCGACTACGTCAAGGAAGGGCAGGTCGTGCGCGTCAAGGTGCTTGAAACCGATGAGCGGGGCAAGATACGTCTCTCCATGAAAGCCCTGCTCGAAGCGCCCAAGCCAGCAGAAGGCAAAGGCGCATAATCCGGCTTTCTTTTCTTGACGGACGGGCGTGCCCTGATTAGAATTCGCGCCTCTCTTCCTCGATAGCTCAGTCGGTAGAGCGACGGACTGTTAATCCGCAGGTCCCTGGTTCGAGCCCAGGTCGAGGAGCCAAAATAAAAGGGCTGCAGCGATGCAGTCCTTATATTTTTCAGAATATCTAACGTATGTCTAACCTGCGGGCTTGAAACTAGGGCAAGCTACATCAGCCGATGGGCGTTTCTTCACTGCCTCAATAGTTCTTTGTCATTGGCTCGCCCGAATTTATTTGATCGTCATATAATTTCTGTGGCAGCCCCCGTGATACGCGGCTGCCACTAGCGCGAAAGTACGTTTTCTGTCGCCCGCAAGGCCGCTGACGCTAAAGACAGGCTGGAAATTAGTGGTTTTAACAAGATTGGCAGCATTGCCAAAAACTTGCTTGAGGTCTTGTCTATCCCCCGCTTACCCCTAGCAATAGCCGGTGCTCCATGCGATGCTGCAAGCCGTTTCAGGAGGCTTTGAACACGCGCTGAATCGACTTCGATGGTGATGGCGGGCATGGTTTACACCTGTGTTCAGATACTATAAATAAATTAAAGGACTGGCGGGGAGTGCCTAGAACCGGGAACAGGATAACCTCGCTACTATTTATGGAGTTCGATTCCCCCCTCTGCCAATTTTCTATAACGGTTTCCATATTTCCGCTCTGATTGTTCCGTCTACGTTGTTCACGTGCACTATATTTGAAGGCGTAAGTGCGCGATATTTAAGGGATATAGCGAGATGGGATTTGCAAACAACTTGCGAAAGGCGCAAAAAAAACGTGCCGATAAAATCAGCCGAATTGACCACTGATTTCGGTTTCGATGATGTCCAGCATCGTCCTTTCATCCTTGGCGGAGATTCCGAGAAACGGCTTGGCCGGTGTCGCCTTCCTCATCTTCCGGCGCGGCCTCTTCGCGGGCGACGAGCCGCTCTTGCAGGTCGTTGATCGTTTTCTGGTTGTTCTGGGCGACCTTGTCCTTGGCATCGACCTTGCCGCGCAGCTCCCGCACCGCCCGGCGCAGTTCCCGGACGCCCATGCAGGCCACGTCGTCGAGCACGGGCAGTTCAAAGAGTTTCGTCTGGCTTTCGATTTTGGGGATCAAAAGGTGCGTCGACGCACCTTTTGAGAATTTCATAGCCGCCTGCATAAATCGCTTTGCAAGCGTCCTGTCGATACCGATGTCAGCGATACGGTTCACAAAATTTCCGTGGCCGCAAATTGTTTTCAGCACAAGCAGCCCGCGCCCGATGTCCAGCACGGCATCCACGCTGCGCCGCATGTTTGCTGCGATGTCGCGGCAGATCAAATCCGGGTTCGTGCTGTCGGCGGGCAGGGCGTAGCCGATCTGCGTGGCCAGTGCGCGGGCGTTCCTGTCCCATTCGGCGGCGGCGATGAGGGCGTTGGTCTCGTCCTCGTCAATCTTCGGGGTGTCGATGATTTCAGTCTCAACGGGCTTGCGCCCGCGTGTTGCTGGATATTCCATGCAGTCCTCCTGTCAGAGCGGTTTGCGGGTGTAGTTCTGGCGGACTTCGGCCACGCCGGATTCGGCGCGGGCCAGCCCGGACTGAAAATTAAGGAGCAACTGGATGGGCTTGGCCGACAGCCGCCATTTGCTGTCCGGCTGCTTTTGCGCCCACCCGGCGGCGGCAAGGGTTTCGAGGTCGCGCAGCGCCGTGCTGTCGATGACGCCGACGGCCTGCGCAACGTCGCGGAGCCGAATGCCGAAAACCTCGTTGCCGGAGAGCGCCTCAATGACGGACAGGAGGCGGAGATGGGAGGCGTTGGCGGGGGTCATGCTGCCCGCCCTTCCAGCAGGCCGAGGGCGCGAGCCGTGCGGCGGTGATAGGTAATGGAGGCGGGCGACTTGCCGAGCGGCGCGGCGATGGCGGCGCGGCACATGCCCTTCTTGGTCATCTCGACTACGGGAATCAGCGAGGGGCGCACCTGCGCGAGCGCACGGACGTAGCGGCGGTCGCGGGAGGCAAGCTGGCGTTCCATCGCGTTGAAGGCGGCGAGGAATTTCCATTTCCAGTGCATCGCCTTCTCGCCCGTGAAGCTCATCGTGACGATGCAAAAACCGTCACGGGTCGCAGCGCCCGCCCACGCGCCGGGCGCGCAGTTCGCCGAACCCGGCAGCCCGCCGCCGGACGCCATCGCCGCCGCCACAGGCCGCCTGATGCGGGAATCGGCTCCGTCCATCGAAGGCTGGGCGCGGACGGTCGAGGCGATGCTGGACAGCGCGTCGAGCCTTGGGGAGTTCCGCGAGATGCTGCTGGCGGCTTTCCCGAAGCTGGATTCGGGCGCATTGGCGGAAACGCTCGCCGGCGCCTTTGCGGCGCTCGACCTGCGCGGCAGGTCGGATGTCATTGACGAGGCAGCGGAATGAAAAATGAATCATGGCAGACGCTCGAAAGGCATGCCTGCGTCGGAAACGCCGTCTTCTCGCCCGGCGTGCCGGCGCGATTGGTCATAGAAGCGGCCTGCCACCATTACGAAGCCAGGCAAAAGAAAGGCTTCCACATGTCGCATGAGCCGGACGAGGGCATGGCGGAACTCTGCAAAGAGATTGCCGATGAATGCAATAAAAACTCATCGCCGGGCATCCTGCCCGAGGATGCTGAATTCATCGTCCGGCGGTTTTTTGAAAAGACCGCCGAGCGGAACAGGGAGAAGCTCAAACGCTGGCTCTCGGGCGCGACCGGCGAGGCGGGGCAGGCATGAGCGATTTGGCCGACATGGCGCAGGGCAAGATCGAGATGCACGCCGCCGCCAGCCTGGGCCATCGGCAGCCGGAAGGGCCGAAGGCGACGGGTGCGTGCCTGTGGTGCGCCGAGCCGCTGCCGCCGGGGACGCGCTGGTGCGGGGCGGAGTGCCGCGACGGCTGGGAGCGCGAGAAGAGGCTGAGGGAGATCGCCCGTGGGGGGCAGTGATGGCGACCTGGTACAACGAGATCGACC
>JAITVD010000020.1 GCA_031285965.1 Azoarcus sp. | reverse complement strand
GACGGCAGGGACATGATCTACGAAGGCGACGCGACGGCGGGCAACCACGACGCCATCGAGTTCGGCGGGGGCGTCACGCCCGATGATGTCCTCGTGCGGCGCGACGGCGACGACCTCGTGTTCAGGATTCAGGGGACGGACGACCAGCTTGCGGTGCGCTACTACTTTAGCAGCAGTGACGCCTACGCCGTCGAGGCGGCACGCTTCGCCGACGGCACGTCGTGGGATCAGCAAGATTTTGTTGAGCTGATCGGCGTCAGCGGTTGAGGCATTTACGCGGAAGCCCCGGCGCGCTTGCGGCGTACCGGGGCATATGCCATTGGGCGCACCGATCTCCCGTCTGTTCAGGACACACATTCTCAAAAAGAGACACTGTGCTGAAACCCGCCATTCAGCGGCGCAGGAAATCGCTCCATTTGGTGGAAGAGAGCGTGTTTTTGACCAGCAGGCCGAGGCTGGTGTCGCCCTCTATGAGCAGCCTTCGGGCAAAAAACAGGGTGTCGGCGTCTTCCTCGCCCAGCGCGAGGGCGATGAAATCGCGCAGCGATGCCGAGATGGTCATTTCCGGCTGCGCGTTTGCGGCGGCGCGGCTGGGGCGGAAGCGGCCTTTGGCATTGAGCGTGAAATCGAGCCGCAAACCAGCGTCCAGCACGTGCAGGCGCAGATGTCGGCCAATGAGCGGCGCGAGCGGCGCGCGCGGCAGCATGGAGTCCGGCGCGAGGTTGAGCGCCGCCGTGAGCGCCAGCGTGGGCGGGAGCTTGGGCAAGCGGACGCTGATTTTCGCAATGGGCGCAGGCACGGTGAAGGCGGGCAGACGGGCGTGCGGAGCTTGCGCCCATTGCCTGAAACGCGCCTCCAGATGCTCGCGCAGCCGCTCGGGCAGGAAACGGGCGAAAAGGGATTGCGGCGGCGGATTCTCGGCGGGGGGGGCTTCCGCGTCGGGCGCGGCGGCACAAACGCCGTTGGCCGCCGAAACGTCTTTCGGTTGCCGTTCGGCATCTTCGGCGGAAATTTGCTCGTGTCCTGCGCGGCCATGCCAAAAACCATTGCAGGGCGCTTCCGGCAGCAGGGCGAGGCTGGCCTCGTGCGCGGCGGCGGGGGCGGTGCGCCCGTCGAGCGCCTCGCGGAATAGGGCGGCAATCTCCAGCGTGTGCGCGCTTTGCGGGCTGATGCGCAGAATTTCGGCGTGTCCCGCGACGCGCTCAAGATCGCCCAGCAAGCTGTAGACCCGCGCGGACTGGGTCTGGATGCCGTTGAGGGTCAGGAACGCCTCGCCTTCGCGGGTGCGCAGGAGCATTCCGTCGCCATCTTCGATGCAGCGGAACGCGCAGGCATCTTTTTGGAGGTTGTGGTGGCGGGCGGTGAAGCAGCGAGCGGAGTAGGCGAGCGGCAGTCGGCCATAGGCGAAAATTTCGGTTTCGATGGGCGCGGGCATCCCGGCGCGGAAATCGGCAATGTCGGCCCCCGGCATTTCGGGCGGCGCGGCCCAGCGGCTTGCGCCCTCGGCAACCAGCAGGTTCAGCGTGTCGGGATTGAACACGTTGAGCGTCGCGCCGGCGACCCAGCCGCGCCGTCCGGCGGCGGCCAGCAGGCGCACCGCGCCCATGTCGTTGGCCTCGATGCGGAAATCCGCGTTCTCGACGATGCGCCGCAGGGTTTTGAGGTCGGATTCGGATTCGACCAGTGTTTGGGTGGACAGCACCGCTTCCTTGCCGGAGGCGGCGATGCGGGCGGCAATTTCAAACCAGTCCTCGCAGCGCAGTTCGTGCCGCCGCGAGCAGACGGTTTCGCCCAGATAGACGATGTCCAAGGTGTTGCTGGCGGCGACGGCTTCGTAAAAGTCGAATGTCTGCTGGCGCGGCCAGTAGTAGAGGAGGGGGCCTAGGGAAAGTTTCATTGCGCGGCGCTCGTTTCTGACGTGATTTCTTATTTCCAAGGGCGGTAATACGCGCCCAGCGTGTAGCTCTGGCCTTCCGAAACCTTGTTGAGTTCGGTCATCCAAGCGTCTTGCGCGGCGAAGTTTTCGGCGTTGCGGGCCAAGGCATCGAGCGCGGCGCGCCAGACTTTCGTGACCTGCCCGACATAGGCGGGGTTGCGCTGCCGCCCTTCAATTTTGATGGCGGAGATGCCCGCGCCCGCCAAGGCAGGGAGCATTTCCAGCGCGTTGAGGCTGGCGGGTTCCTCGATGGCGTAATAGGTTTCGTCCCGAACGGCGAAGCGTCCCTTGCACAGGGTCGGGTAGCTGGCGCGTTCGCCGTCCGCGTAGCGGTCGATGAGGATGCCGTTCAGGCGGGTCTCCATGCCGCGTGGGGTCTGCTCCCAGCGCACGAAAGCGTCGGGCGAGCACGCGCCTTGGCAGTTTGGGGATTGCCCCGTGGCGTAGGCGGACAGGGCGCAGCGGCCTTCGACCATAACGCACAGCCCGCCGAAGCCGAAGACTTCGATTTCGACCTGCGTATTGGCGGCAAGCTGCTCAATCTGCGCGAGCGAGAGCACACGCGGGAGCACCGCCCGCTGGATGCCGAAACGCTCGTGGTAAAAGTTGATGGCTTCATGGCTCGTTGCCGATCCCTGTACGGACAGATGCAGCCGCAGCGCGGGATGGACGCGGGCGGCGTAAGCCATGAGGGCGGGGTCGGCCATGATGGCGGCATCGACGCCCAATTCCGCCGCGTGGTCGATGGCGGCAGTCCAGCTTTTCTGGTTGGCTTTGAGCGGATAGGTGTTGAGGGCAACCAAAACCTTGCGCCCGTGCTGGCGGGCATAGGCGATGCCTTCGCGTATCTGGTCGAGGTCGAAGTTCAGCCCCGTAAAGTTGCGGGCGTTGGTAGCGTCTTTGAAGCCAAAGTAGACGCAGTCCGCGCCGTTATCCACCGCCGCTTTGAGCGACGGCAGCCCGCCCGCTGGGCAGACAAGTTCGATTTTTCGGGAAGCGGTCTCTGTCATGGCTGTTCTCTGTTTTTGTAGGGTGAGTGGTTCATGGGGATTATCCAGCCTGCGGCGCGTCTGCGGACGGTTCTGTTTTTTGGGATGGGCGAGCGCCGAAAATAACGCCCGCCGCCATGCCCGCGATACTTGCGAACAGCCCGTATATCTGCGGTTCGAGCAGGTCGGGCAGCATTTCTTTGTAAATCAGCACTTCGGCGAGGAGCCAGAACGCCAGCCCCAAGCCGACGGACAGTGCCGCGCCCAAGTTATTGGCGCGTTTCCAGAATATCCCGGCGAAGAGCGGGACGAGCGCCGCCGCCAAAGTGATGCGGTAGGCGTTGACGACCATCTCATGAATGGAAGAGGTGGAACTGAGCGCGTACAGGGTGACGATTAGGGTGAAGGCGACCACGGTGACGCGGGATGACCACAGGAACTGGCGGTCGGTCATCTTGGGATAAAAGCCCCGGAGCACGTTTTCGGAAAACGTGACCGAGGGCGCGAGCAGCGTGCCCGAGGCGGTGCTCATGATGACCGAGAGCAACGCGCCGAAAAAGATGACTTGGGCGGAGAATGACATATGGGTCATAACCAGCACAGGCATGATTTTCTGCGTGTCGTCCACCGAGGACACAATCTGCGGGTCGATGAGCTGCGTCGTGTAGGCAAGATAAATCGGCACGAACGCGAACAGGATGTAGAAAAGGCCGCCCAAAGTGGTTCCCCAGACGGCGGTGCGCTCGGAGCCAGAAGAATTGACCCGCTGGAAAACGTCCTGCTGCGGAATGGAACCCAGCGCCATCGTAAAGAAAGCGGCAATCCAGGCAAAAGCGTCGCGGGGCGAATCAAAGGAAATATCAAACCTGCCCGCGTCGATGGCGTGGGAGAGCACCGGGGCGACGCCCCCCGCCATGCCGCTGGCGACCCATGTGATGTAGAGCAGCCCCAGAATAATGACAATCATCTGCACGAAAGTTGTGACGGCCACCGACCACATTCCGCCGAAGAGCGTATAGAGCAGCACGACCGCCGCGCCAATCACCATGCCCGTGCCTTGGTTGATGACGCCTCCCGAGAGCAGGTCGAACACCAGCCCCAGCGCGGTAATCTGCGCGCTGACCCATCCCAAGTAAGAGATGACGATGCAGATGGAAAGCGCCAGTTCAATGCCCCGGTTGTAGCGGCGGCGGAAAAAATCCCCCAGGGTGAGGAGGTTCATCCGGTAGAGCGGTCGCGCAAGAATCAGGCCGAACAGCATCAGGCAGATGCCGGCTCCAAATGGGTCGGAAAGCAGCCCGCCCGCGCCGTTTTTGAGAAAAGTCCCGGAGTTGCCGAGCACAGTTTCAGCGCCGAACCATGTGGCGAACACCATCGCAAGCACCACGGGCATGGGCAGATGCCGTCCGGCGGTGATGTAGTCTCGCGCGTTATGCACCTTTGACGAGGCGAAAAGGCCGATTCCGATGGAAACGACCAGATAAGCGATGACGAGCTGGAGCAACGTGACGTGCATGACGATGATCCGGTAAGGCATCAGTAATCGAAGGGCGGGGAGTTTATCAATTGCTCGCCCGCATGGAACGTAAAAAGCGCCAATGTGGACAACAATGTGGCGGATACTGCACGGATTGCGATGGGTCAGCCGAAAAACCGCAAGGCTTCGATTGCCGCGAGCGCGGCGGCCAGCGCGGAGATTGCCACGATGAGGCGCGCGCTGAAACGTTGGCGGCGCTCAATATCGTCGATGCGGCTTTCAAGCGCGGCGCGGTGCGTTTGCCCCTCGGTCAGCGCCTTGTGCGCGAGCCGTGGCAAGCGCGGCAGGATGGCCGTCCAGCCGGGCGCTTCGTTTTTCATTTCCCGCAGGAGCGCCCGCCAGCCGATTTGTTCCTGCATCCAACGTTCGAGGAAAGGCTTGGCGGTTGTCCAGAGGTCGAGGTTCGGGTCAAGCTGCCGCCCCAGCCCTTCGATGTTGAGCAGGGTTTTTTGCAGCAGCACGAGCTGGGGCTGAACTTCCATTTCGTAGCGCCGCGCCGTCTGGAACAGGCGCAGCAGCGTCTTGCCAAAGGAAATGTCTTTCAGCGGGCGGTCGAAAATCGGCTCGCACACGCTGCGGATGGCCGACTCGAACTCGTCGACCCGCGTGTGCGCGGGAACCCATCCCGCATCGATATGCGCTTGCGCCACCTTGCGGTAATCGCGCTTGAAAAAACCCAGAAAGTTGCGCGCGAGGTAATCTTTGTCGATGTCGCTCAGCGTCCCCATGATGCCGAAATCCAGCGCCACATAGCGCCCCTGCGCGTCTACGAAGATGTTGCCGGGGTGCATGTCCGCGTGGAAAAAACCGTCGCGGAACACTTGCGTGAAGAAAATTTCAACGCCCGCCCGCGACAGCGCCTTCATATCGATGTTCTGTTCGTGCAGCTTCGGAATGTGCGAGATTGGCGTGCCGCGCATGTGCTCCATCACCATCACGCGGGAGCCGCACCAGTCCCAGTACACCTCGGGCACGACCAGCAGATTGGAGTTTTTGAAGTTGCGCCGCAGTTGTGCGCAGTTGCCCGCTTCGCGCATCAGGTCGAGTTCGTCGCGCAGGTACTTGCTGAACTCGGAGACGACCTCACGCGGCTTCAGGCGGCGGCTTCCTGACCAGATTTTTTCCAGAAGCAGCGCCCCGGTTTCCAAGAGGGCAATGTCGTGCTCGATAATCTTCTCGATGCCGGGACGCAAAATTTTGACGGCGACCTCCGTGCCGTCGGGCAGTTCGGCGTAGTGCACCTGCGCCACCGAAGCTGAGGCCACCGGCTGGCGGTCGAAGCGACGGAAAACCGCATCCACTGGACGGCCATAGAACGATTCCAGCAGGTCGATGGCCTGTTCGGTCGGGAAAGGCGGCACGCGGTCTTGCAGCAGGGCCAGCTCATCGGCCAAGTCGGGCGGCAGCAGGTCGCGCCGTGTTGAGAGCACCTGCCCGAACTTGATGAAAATCGGCCCCAGCGTTTCCAGCGCCAGACGCAGGCGCACCCCTCTCGGTTCCTTGAATTTGCGCCAGAAAAACAGACGGCTCCACCAGCGCACGATGCGCCCGCTTGGCGCGGCGTCGAGGATGACGCGGTCGAGGCCGAACCGCAGGCTTAGGGAAATAATTTTGGCGAGGCGCAGGAGACGCACGGCGGGAATGAAAATGCGGGTTGGCAAGCGCGGAACTTTAGCCGTAAAGAAGGCCGGAGGAAAGCGGGGGACGGCCTCGCGGCGGAAAGCGTTTGTGCGCCGGACGATTTCCGCAGCCCGAAAAAGTCCGCTAAACTCGTAAAGTTACAATGCCACGCCGCCTGACGTGTCTTCCCCACAGTCTTTCCCGCGCCATCTCGCCGTCGTCTACATTGCGCTCCTTATCTGCGCCAGCCTCTATCCCATGAGCGGCTGGCGGGAAAAGGGGCTGCCGATACTTGGCTTTTTGGCAGCGCCCTGGCCCCGGTATTTCCAGACGGGGGAAATCATCGTCAATCTTCTTGGCTATGTGCCGCTGGGCTTGCTGGCGGTTTGCGCGTTGCCGCAACGCTGGGCGTGGAAAAGGAAAGTGGCGGCCACGGCGCTGTCTGCCATGCTGCTGAGTTTTTGCATGGAGTTTGTGCAGAATTTTTTGCCCATGCGCATTGCCAGCAACGTCGACCTCGCGGCCAACACGTTTGGCGCGTTTCTGGGCGCGCTGGCGGGAATGAAGTGGGGGCAGGCGATATTCGGGGCGGAAAGAGGGCTGATGCGCTGGCGTAGGCGACACCTCGCCGATGACGGGCTGGTGGGCGATATTGCCCTGATTCTCATCGTTCTTTGGGTCTTTGTGCAGCTTACGCCAGACCAACTGCTGTTTGCGGGCGGCGAACTGAGGCGCTTGCTCGATATTGCCCCGCCGCTGCCTTTTGAGCCGAATCGGCTCATCGCGTTCGAGGCGGTGCAGACCGCCAGCATGATGCTTGCCGTCGGGCTGTTTGCCCGTTGCACGCTGCGCGCGCCGGGGGCGCTGCCGGTCGTGGTGCTGCTGGTGCTGGGCATGGGCGCGCGCTTGGTCGGCTCCGCCAGCTTCTTCGTTCCTTCCAGCCCGCTGGCTTGGCTGACGCCGGGTGTCCAGTACGGATTTTTCATCGGCGTGGCGCTGCTCTTTGTTGCCCTGCGCTTGCCTTGGGTGGCGCAGCACGCATTGACCGGCGCTAGCCTTTTAATGGCTTCCGTGCTCATCAACATGATGCCGGAAAGCCCATATTTTCTGCGTAATCTGGATGGCGGGCCGGTCATCATCCGCAACGCCAATTATCCGAACTTCTATGCGGTGTGCCGCCTCATCGCGGCCATCTGGCCTTTTGTCGCGCTGGCCTACCTTTCCGCCTTCGGCCTGTGGCGGGGCGAACGGTTTAGGGATGAGCATCCCACGGCCTGAGAGAACCACGAATCCCAATAAGGAATTGCTTCATGCTTCGCACCGCTTCCACAAGTTCCGCTTTCGCGCAGGGCGCGGCAGGGCAGATTGAAATCCAGATCGACCTTCCCGCCGAGGTGCGGGGCATCGCGCTCGTCTGCCATCCTCACCCGCTTTTTGGCGGCACAAACACCAATAAGGTGGCCACGACTCTTGCCCGCGCGTTTCGGGAACTGGGCTATGCGGCGCTGCGCCCGAATTTTCGGGGCGTTGGCAAAAGCGAAGGCTGGCATGACCGCGGCGAAGGGGAAACGGATGACATGCTGGCCGTGCTCGACTGGGCGCGGGCATATTGGGGCGAAGGCTTGCCCGTGGTTCTGGGCGGTTTTTCGTTTGGCGCTTATGTGCTGGCGCGGCTGGCCGTCCGCCTTGCCGCTGCCGACTCGCCGCCGCGCCATCTTGTGCTGGTCGGCATGGCGACGGGCATGACAAGAGGCATCGGCGGGGGCAGCGCAAGGCGCTATGGAACACCCGCCGTGCCGGAGAACGTTTCGGCGCTCGTCATCCACGGCGAGACGGATGAAACAGTTCCTCTGTCCAATGTGCTTGCCTGGGCGCGCTCGCAAAAATTGCCGCTTATCGTTGTGCCCGGCGCGGATCACTTTTTCCACGGCAACCTCGGCCATATCCGCAATTGGGTCAGCCGCAATGTGGCTCCTGCCGGGATGGACGCAGCGGAATAAGGCGGATTGTCGAAAATTTTTACATGTGCATCACAAAAAAGTGACATGAACGCTTCCCGCGCATAGAATCAGGCTGCCTTTGCCTGAGACCGTGTTGCGATGCGATTCTTTCGTGCCTTGCGTATCAAAGCGGAATAGTAGGGAACCGGGGATTTTTGAATGTGTCGAAAATTTTTACATAAGCCGAATTTCAAATGCGACTTTCCAAAATAACTCTATGAAAAAACAGGGGAAAAAAATGTGGCATCAAATTTGCTACTATGTTGGTGAGGTGTGTCTGCCCATAACATCGTCTTATCCCATCATGTCGTCCAAACAGGAGATTGCAATGAAAAAAACGCTTCTTGCCATAACACTGGCTGTAGCTTTCTCGGGCGCTGCTCAAGCTGCTACGAAGAACTGGACAGGTACGTTTGAGAACGCAGCGGATTTCAAAACGTATGAATTTATAGTGGGCATCGAGGGCGCTACAGACGGTGTGGAGGTATTTACGAGTTCTTATGCCACGGGTGGTTTTGATGCTGCCCTGTTTGTGTGGGACGCGGCTGGCTTCCTTGTTGGCTACAACAACAATAAAGATGCCGCTGGGAATATGGATGCGTCTGTCGCTTTTAACAGAGGTAGTGACTTCGGGTTGTTGGCAGAAGGGACATACAGCTTCACCATCGTTAACTATCCGAGTTATGTCGATGCCCCAGTAATTGGCGTGACCACGGTTAATGACATCTCGTTTGCGTCTACTCCTGGCGTCTTGCCGGGAGGCTATGGAAACGAATTTCATGTGACTGCCACAGGCGTTGTTCCCGAACCCGAAACTTGGGCGATGCTGTTGGCGGGCTTGGGCGTGATGGGCTCGGTTGCCCGCCGTCGCCAGAAGTAAGCTAGTTTCACAAAGTCAACAACCGGAGAAGCGCACCTTTGGGTGCGCTTCTTCTTTTTTTAGCGCCTAAAAAAAGAGCGGGCTGGGCGGGCCTCAAGAAACCTTTCTCCTACCGGGGGAGGGCGGATTCTTCCCGGTTAGGCACGGCAGGCAGAATGAGCCGCGCCCGCAGCCCCGACAATTCGGGCGAGCGCGAAAACGCCAGACTGCCACGATAGAGCGTTGCCAGTTCGGTGACGATTGAAAGGCCCAGCCCGCTGCCGGGGGTCGATTCATCCAGACGGACACCGCGCTGCTGCGCCAGCAGCACGGCTTCTGGCGACATCCCAGGGCCGTCGTCCGCGATGCAGACCGTCAGTTCCGCCGCGTGGCAAGCCACCTCGATGGCTACCCGGCTTTTGGCCCACTTGCAGGCGTTATCCAGCAGGTTGCCCAGCATTTCCTGCAAATCCTGCGCTTCTCCGGCAAAAACTGCCGTCGGCGGCGGGTCATAAGCAATTTCAATCCCGCGTTCGGCATAAATCATCTTCATGGCCCGCACAAGAGAAGCGAGCACCGGAGCAAGGGGGGTCGCGTGTCCGGGCGTTCCGGCGGCCATTGCGCGGGAACGTGCCAAATGCCAATTGACCTGCCGTCCGGCAATGCTGACCTGTTCCAGCAGCAATTGCGCCAACTCCCGCGTCTCGTTGTCCTCACGCGCCGCTTCCCCCGCTTGTTGCAGGACGGCCAGCGGTGTTTTGATGGCGTGCGCCAGATTGCCCGCCTGGCTGCGGGAACGGGAAACGATTTCCGCGTTGCGGGCGAGCACCTGATTGAAATCCTCCACTAATGGCTGCACCTCCTGCGGGTAATGCCCCAGAAGCTGCTGCGCCTGACCTTGCCGAATGTGTCGCAGGGCGGAACGCAGACGGCGCAAAGGCGCCAGTCCCACATGAATTTGCAGAATTGCCCCCAGCAAGAGCAGCGCGAACAAAATCCCCAGCGAGAGCGCCAGCAAGCCGGAAAACCGCGCATCCGCGTCGTTGACGCTGGACATGTCGGCGGCAACAATCAATCGCCACGGGCTGCCGACCTGCTCGCCCGCCCGCACGGCGCGTTCCAGCGCCATTAGGGGCTGGCGGTTCGGCCCCCGGATTTCATGCTGATGCACGCGCCCATCGGCCAGCGCGTCCGGCGGCAGCGCCAGCGTGGCATCCCACAGCGAGCGCGAACGCAGCACGCTCTCCTGCGGCAAATCCGCGCCCCGGCTTGCGGAAGCGTTCGCGGGCAACATCCGCTCGACCTGCCAGTACAAACCGGAATAGGGTTCCTGCCAGAGCGGCCCGCCCAACGCGCCCGCCTCAATGCGCGGCATCCCGCCCGCGTCCATTTCCAGCGCCGCAGTCACCTGATCCAGCCGGGATTCCAGCGCCTGCGTAAACTGCTGCCTCACATGGTCGTGGAACAGCCCCCGCAGCGCCCAGCCCGTCAGGAACAGGGCAACGAACATCATGCATGCCGCCGCCAGCGCCAAACGCCAGCGGATGCTCTTTTGTATTGGGCGCAGCTTCATCATAAAAACCACTTCGGTTTGAAACCCCGTTTTTCGGGGCGATATACAGGTTGGAACTTTGGCAGCGAAAGCCTGAGTTTCAATTTTACCAACTAGAGAAAGAATGCCAGCCCTTTCCTTTGCTGTCTCACGTAGTTCTTTGTTCAAGAAATATTGCGCGTGGTTTACTGCGCATGTATAGTTATGACCTGTGACTTATTTACGAGGGCTGCAAGGATATTCCGGTTTGCCTTGCAACGGTGCTTTTTTGCTGCGTTGGCTCTTGATTGTCTGCTGGCTGCATACTTGCAACATGCTGCCAAAAGCACTAAAAATTGGAGGGACTGTAATAATGTCAGAAATTGAGGTTGTTATCAGCGATTCACTGCTGAGCGTAACATCAATGTTTGGTCACGTAGCAATCACTGTAGATTGGGTGGCTTATACACGTGCGCATTCAGGATATTTCACATATCACCATGCAGACTATATGCTCAGACAAAGGAAAATTCGTAGCTCAATCGGCTATTTTTTGTATGTAACATATGAAGAAAAGCAGAAAATAAAAAAAGAACTGGAGCGACGTATGAGGGAAAACAAACCGTATTCTTTCATGAACAATGATTGTGTTACAAACGTCATAGAAGTGCTAAAAGTTGCCGGAATTGAGGCAAGCGACGTGCGAGGGTTCGGCGCAACAAGTCCGGTCGCTTTAGCAAGAAGGTTGACGTTTTCAGGGCGATTTATAAGAAAAATGTCCTATCCGAAGCATCTCGATTCACCAGAATAACCGTTAAAAAATGGATAAAAAACTCCAGTTTCTTGTTTTCTTCGTAATAACGGGTATTTTTGTTTGCTTTCTATCAATATTCGCTATTGTCTATGCTTTTCATTATTTCACATATGAAAAAGAAGCCGATAAAGAGCTATGGATTTCAGAAGGAGGGAAGGAGGCATGTATCCCGCTAAGAATCATCCAAGAAAAAGATTTTGAGTACACGGAACTGCTCTGTAATGACGGAACGAAAAGAATGGAAGCGAAAGGCAGCCAAGGATTCAAAGTCATTCGCCCTTAGCCCGCCAGCCAGTTTCAGACGTTAAGCAGATAAGTTTCTCAAATTTCTACCCGCCAGCCTCCGCCGCCAGTTGGTAGCCCAGCCCCCGCACGGTCTTGATGGCATCTGGCGGCAGCTTCTTGCGCAGGCGGGCGATGAAGACTTCGATGGTGTTCGAGTCGCGGTCGAAATCCTGGGCGTAGATGTGTTCGGTCAGTTCCGTGCGGGAAACGATGACGCCCGGACGGTGCATCAAATAGTCGAGCACCATGAACTCGTGCGCGGTCAGCTCAATTGGCCAGCCGTCGACCGTGACGCGGCTCTCGCGTGTATCCAGCACGATGCCCCGGCACTGGAGCAGCGGGGACGCCAGCCCTTGAGCGCGGCGGATCAGCGCGCGCAGCCGCGCCATCAGTTCTTCCGCGTGAAACGGCTTGGCCAGATAGTCGTCCGCCCCCGCGTCGATGCCCTCGACCTTTTCATGCCAGCCGTCCCGCGCCGTCAGAATCAGCACCGGCATGGCGCGCCCGTTCGCCCGCCAGCGTTTCAGGACGGAAAGCCCGTCCATGCGGGGCAGCCCCAAATCCAGAACCACCGCGTCGTAATTTTCGGTATCGCCCAAAAACAGCGCGTCCTGCCCGTTATCCGCCTCATCCACGGCGTAACCGGCGCGAATGAGGCTTGCCGCAAGCTGCTTGCGCAACGTTTGCTCATCCTCGACCAACAGCAGCCGCATCAGTCGTCGTCCTCGTCGTCATCCCAATCGCCAAAATGGCTGCGGCGCGGCTTGCCTTGCAGCAAAGCGCCGCTCTTCGCGTCGAAATACTGCTTGGAGAGCACGCCGGTGTCCCGCAGCAGCTTGATTTCATACACCCACATTCCGGCCTCCCGCTCCAGTTCCACTTTCAGAATTTTGCCGGGCGAGACTTTCTGCACCTGCTGCAACACCTGTTCGAGCGGCATGATTTCGCCCGACAGAACCGCCTCCCGCGCCCGGTTGTGGTCGCTGTCCGCAAAGGCCGGCACGCTCGCCAGCAAGCAGGCGGCGCAAAAGCATTGAAAAAGAGAAATAGGTTTCATCAGATGCCCTCCTTTATTTGAAGCATGGCAGAAAACGAACAGAAATCTAGCCCCAAAAAGCTGAACGGAGGATGAATGCCAGATTCAGCCAAGGTTCAAGCAGCGCCGCGCAAAGTGAGCGCCGTGTTCATCAAAACGGAGATTGCTCTCATGAAGAAAAACCCCCTAGCCGTCGGCGCGGCCCTGTGCGCGCTCTGGGCGGCAGGCATCGCGCAGGCGGGCGGCGGCACATCCCCGCAGGCGCAATTGCAGCGATGGAACGCGCAAGCGGAAGAAGCCGGGCAGGCGGCGCGGGGAAAAGCCTTTTTCACGCAAAGGCACGGCGGCGAATGGAGTTGCGCCTCTTGCCACGGCAACCCGCCCGTCGCGGACGGGCGGCACGCTGTCACGGGCAAAACGCTCAAGCCCCTGGCCCCGGCGGGCAACCCCGTCGCCTTCAGCGATCAGGCCCGCGCCGACAAATGGTTCCGCCGCAACTGCAAGGACGTGCTCAGCCGCGAATGCACGCCGCGAGAGAAGGCCGACGTGCTGGCCTTTTTGATTCAAACACCCCGCTGAAACTGTTCACTTCAAGGAGCATTGCCATGAAACAAACCCTTCGCCGACTGTCCTGCCTGAGCCTTTTGCTCTTGTCCGCGTCCTCTTACGCGGGCGACCACCAATATCTGCGCATGGGGATGCCCGAGGCCTACGCGCAGGAATGCGTCGGCTGCCACGTCGCCTATCCGCCCAAAATGCTCTCGGCCAAAAGCTGGCAGCGCATGATGTCCAATCTGGGCCAGCACTACGGCACGGACGCCCGCCTGGCGCCGGAAAAGGCGCGGCAGATTGAAGCCTGGCTGGTGGATTACGCGGCCAGAAAAGGCCGCCGCGCATATGAAATGCCGCCGGAAGACCGCATCACCCAAACGCGCTGGTTCGTCAAAGAGCATCGGCACGTCGCCCCGCCGGTCTGGCGTCTGGAAAGCGTCAAAAGCGCCGCCAACTGTCAGGCTTGCCATTCTCTTGCGGAACAAGGCCGCTACGACGATGACGAACTGGTGGTCCCGAAAGGGGTCACGCCCGCGCAGATGCGTGCTTTCCTGGATTGAGGCGCCGCGACGATGCCCACTACAGAAACGCTAAAAAACACCCCTGCCGCCGGAAACGGCAGGGGCAGGCTGGCGATTGACGCGCCGGTGCGGATGTTCCATGCCTTGTTTGCCCTCTGCTTTTTTGCGGCGTGGGCGACTTCGGAATGTGAAAGATGGCGTGCCGTGCACGTCATGGTCGGCTACGGCATGGCGGGGCTGCTGCTCTTTCGCCTCGCCTACGGGCTGTTTGGCCCCCCGCAGGCGCGTTTGAGCCGATTGCCCGAAAGATGCCGGGGGCTGCTGGCCCGGCTGTGGCCGGATAAGGCGGGCGGGCCGGCAAGCGCCGTGTCGGGCGGCGGGCTCGCCGCGCTGCAAAACGCCGCGATGGCTCTTGCCGTCCTCGGCCTCCTCGCGCTTGTCGCGGCGGCGCTCGTCAGCGGCTACCTGGCTTGGAACGATGCCCCGGAGTGGGTCGCGGATCTGCATGAAGAAATGGGCGAGGCGCTCATTGCGCTGGCGGTGGCCCATATCGCCCTCGTGGCGGGCTTTTCCCTCCTGCGGGGGCGCAACCTCGCCATCCCCATGCTGACGGGCAGAATTCCCGGCCCCGGAGAAGACCTCATCCCGCACAGCCGCCCTTGGCTCGCCGCCGCTTTGCTGGCCGCCGTCTGTGCCTTTGCCGTGGTCTGCGTGGTGTAAAGGCCGCCATCCGCTTGCCCGAAAGGGCTTGAAGCCCCGGCGCGGCGTGCCCGTTCCCCCGGACGGCGGCTTTCTGCCTTGGCCGAACATGGAAGTGCCTCCGGGGGACTTCTAGGTTGCTCGGAACATCCTCTAGGTGCTTCGGGGATACCTCGGGGTCGTTCGGAGCATCCTCTGGGTGCTTCGGGGATACCTCCGGGTAGCTCGGAGCATCCTCTGGGTGCTTCGGAGATACCTCCGGGTAGTTCGGAGCATCCTATGGGTACTTCGGAGCATCCTCTGGGTGCTTCGGGGATACCTCCGGGTACTTCGGAGCATCCTCTAGGTACTTCGGAGATACCTCCGGGTCGTTCGGAGCATCCTCTGGGTACTTCGGGGATACCTCTAGGTGGCTTGGGGATACCCAGAGGTACTTCGGAGCACCCTCTAAGTCGTTCGGAGAGACCCCTGAGTGCTTCGGAACGACTTCTTTGCCGCACAAAACAGCAAAGAAGTCATCCGCTTTTAATCCAGCGCGGCTTCTTTGGGTTTCGCGGCGGCGCGGCGGCTTATTCGGGCGTTTTTCTCCCGCAGCGTTTCGTACAGGGCTTTGGCGCCGGGCATTTTCTGCTCTTTCGCCAGCCTGACGGAGGCGTAGACCACGTTGGCGGACTGCAACGCCTCGGAGCCGGCCAGCATCATCGTGTCGCCCGTCTCTTGCAGCAAGCCCTCCTGCAATGTCACCAGATGGGCCAGTTCCTTGGCGTCGGCATAGTCTTTTTCAAATTCGGCAAGGGGCACGTTGCCCATCAGCAGA
>JAITVD010000045.1 GCA_031285965.1 Azoarcus sp. | reverse complement strand
CGATTCTGCCCACATGCGCTACCTGAGGTCGAAAGAAATCCCGGTCGCGGAACCCGTCAGCCTGAAACGGACTTAGACATTTGTTTGAAATCTTAGACAAAACAGCCTAAACCCTGCATAGTTGCTGATGTCACAGAAATCATCATAAAATTCACCAAGGCATGCTGCGAGCGGATGGCAAGGTAGGAAATTGGGGCCGATCTTTCCAATATTGAAGCAGGCGGCATGCCAGTTGCCTTCCAAAGCATTCCGGGCTGACCGGCCTGCCTCAATGCCGTTGCAGGCAGCCCGTCATCGCGCCCAAGGAACGAAAGTTCGCACCAGACAAGGGCTTGAAAAGCTGTAACGCTGGTTGTCGACTTCGCGAACCCGAAACCCATTTCCCGTAGCTCTCCGGCAGCCTAGTTCTCTCGCTTTCGTCCTCTCTGATTTGTGAGGGCGGTCTTTCGTCGGGCTTAACCCGTGCGCACCGGACCAAACTCCCGCCAATCCACTGACATGCGACTACAGGATTGCTTCAATTTTTATTTATTTTTCATGAAGAATGGCGGCTGTGTCTCTTCTTTATACTTTTCCATAATATCTTTCGCTTGTTCATCTAGTTCTGGGAAAAGAGACGCTCGTGTAATGCCAACATCGGCAAGTTCCTTCAAAAGCCCTTCTTTATTTCCGATTTTGATAGAGCGTGACACAGGGGAAGTGTAACCATACATTTCATACTCGTTTAAGTATAACTCTTCGATTTCTTTTAATAAATCATCAATAAACGTATTTGGACGAAGAGGCGGGTGAATTATAAAAACTCCCTGCTGCCGACGAATTCTTTCGTTGTTCATTGACGGCAATACATATTCAGGATCACCGTAGAATATGGTATAAAATTCGTACAAATTATTGCCACTATATCGTGACGATAAGTCGAGTTTTAAATCTCTGCAAACTTCTTTTATATTTTCATGCTTTAGTTTATCGATTTTTTGCTTTACCTCTCTGTATAAACCGGAAGACTCATTTGAAATTTTTTCATCAAGAAACTTTTGGATACCATTTTCAACGATTTTTAATTTCTTTAAATAGTCGTCAGTCGACAGAGAAAAAAATATTTTTGGTAGAAAACTATCTAATTCTTTAGCAAATTTATTTATAATTTCATCTGAATGTTCTGATACTTCCAAAACTTGCCTAAATCCATCAGATAACTTCTGTATTGAACAGCCAACATATCTTTTAATTTCTTTTCCATTTTCTAGGTCACCTAAATTACATTGATTTTGGAATTTCACATGATACCCTAGTGCAGCAAAAAAGTATAATTACCCTTCAACATCTTTTTCCCCTTGGCAGGCAAAAAATAGCGCCACAAGCGGATTAAGCGTTATATCTAAGAGACGAGTTTTCAGTCCATAATGCTGCATACGAACAAGACGTTCAAAAACTGTCTTATCATTTGAAAATTCATGTGGTGACCGACTTAGCATTTCTTGATAGAGATTACTTTCAGAGTTAGCACATGTTGTGTACTTTACTTTGCCTTTCTCATCTTTTTCTTCGTCTATACGATAGACAGATGCCTGCAATTTATGTTTATCCCCATCGCTGACTCCGCGATAAAAATAATGAGGAAACCATGTTTCAGCAATATTTATCGCTTCTTTTTCATTCTTAATCCACTCATTAACTTGGCGCAGTTCTGTAATCATTTCCAGAGCCATTTCCCCTCCCGCACTGTTACTGTCTCGGATGCCGAGAATAATTTTCGCCACTGAGACCGATTGCGACGCTGCGATTTTACCCGCACGTCTAGATAAAACCCTACGGCGCGATAGATTCAACTTCAGGCCGTTCGGCTTCTGGCGTGGGTTCGGGTTCATCCACGGCCACACGCGATTCAATCATGATTGCGACGCGGCGGTTTCGGGCGCGGCCTGTGTCGGTGTCGTTGTCGGCCACGGGGCGCTGGTCGGCGTAGCCCGCAGCAGTGAGGCGATCCGGGGCAACGCCGTTTTCGACGAAAAGCCGCACGACCGACGAGGCGCGAGCCGAGGAAAGCTCCCAGTTAGAGGGGAAGCGCAGGTTGTTGATCGGGGTGGTGTCGGTATGGCCTTCGACCGTAATCGGAAATCCGGCAGAACCTATGACGCTGGCAACCGCTCGCAGCGCGGCGTTCGCCTCGGCACCAAGGACGGCTTCGCCAGGAGAGAACAACGCGCTGGCGTTGATTTCGACGGTCACGCCAAACGCGCCTTCCGTGACCCTGACTTGCCCGTCCCCGGTGAGGGGTTCGAGGACACGGCGGATGTCGCTGGCCATGTCGCGCATTTCCTGGGCCGCTTTCTCGCGCATTTCGCCCCGTTTGCTGTTTATGTCGGGACGCTTGACGGGCGCGGCGGGACTGCCGGGGACGACAATCGGGGGCGTGATGACGGACTGCCCGTCCGCGTTGACGCCCGCGCTGCGGAACGCCTGCACCAAGGAATTGGAAAGTACCCGATATTTGCCTTCGTTGATGGAACTTAAGGAATACATGACCACGAAAAAGGCAAAAAGCAGCGTGATGAAATCAGCGTAGGAGACGAGCCAGCGTTCGGTGTTTTCGTGCTCGTGCTCACTGGGCCTGCGTCGCCGCGCCATGATGCGCCCCCTTACTGGATGTATCCCCGCATCCGGTTTTCGATGATGCGCGGGTTGTCGCCGTTGGCGATGCCAATCAGCCCGTCGATAATCATTTCGCGGCAGCTTGCCTGCGTGCCGATATGCGACAGAAGTTTCTTGTGTATAGGCAGCAAAATGAGGTTGGCAAGCCCAACGCCATAGATGGTGGCAACGAACGCGACGGCAATGCCCGAGCCGAGCTTGGTGGGATCGGACAAATTCTCCATGACGTGAATCAGCCCCAGCACCGCGCCGAGAATACCGATGGTCGGCGAATATCCGCCCGCGCTCTCCCATATGCGGGCGCATTGGCGCATCTGCGTCGCCCAAGCGTCGATTTCGATTTCAAGAGATTCGCGCAGATGCACCGGCTCGAAGGCATCGACAAGCATTTGCAGCCCACGGAGCATGAAAGGGTCGCCCTCGACTTCGTCCAAGTGGCGCTCAAGCGTGAGCAAACCTTCCCGGCGAGCCAGATTGCTCCACACGACGATGCGCTCGATGGCGCGTTCATGCCCTTGGGACGGAGGCCAAAAAACCCACTTCGCCATTTTCACGCCGCCAAGAAACACATCGAACGGGCTTTGCAGCAGCACCGCGCCAATGGTTCCCCCCATGACGATGAGAAAGGCCGCTGGCTGCACGAGCGAGCCGACATGCCCGCCTTCAAGCGTTTGCCCGCCAAGGATGGCGCCAAGGCCGAGGAGCAGCCCGACGAGACTGACTTTATCCACGGCTGCGCCCCACTATCAATGTGCGCAGCCGCGCAACGGCTTGGCTGTGCAACTGGCAGACCCGCGACTCGGTGACTTCGAGTATCTCGCCAATCTCGCGCAAGTTGAGTTCCTCGTCGTAGTAGAGCGCCATGACCATTTTTTCGCGCTCGGGCAAATTCTCTATGGCCTCGACGAGCTTGATTCGCATATCGGCGTCTTCGAGCAGCGTAAGCGGATTGGCTTCGGGCTGCCCGACGTGGCGTTCCAGATAATCTTCGCCTTCGCTGGAATGGATGTCGTCGAAATAAATCAGTTGATGCCCGCGCGCATCCTGAAGCATTCGCTGGTAGCCGTTAATATCCAGCCCGAGATGCTCGGCGATTTCCGTCTCGCTCGGCGGGCGGCCATTATTCTGTTCAAGCGTATTGATAGCGACCTCGATGCGCCGCATATCGCGCCGCGCGCTGCGCGGCATCCAGTCGGCCTCGCGCAGCCCGTCGAGCATCGCGCCACGGACGCGCTGCACGGCATACGTCTCGAACTGCGCGCCCATGCCATCCTCGAAACGGTTGATGGCATCCAGCAGCCCCATCATGCCGTTCTGCATGAGGTCTTCGACCTCCACGCTGGGCGGCAGCCGGGACATCATCTGGTAGGCCAAACGCTTGACCAGCGGCGCGTAAGTCACGACCAGTTGATCCACATCGGGCTGTTTTCCTGCTTTGTGCGTCATGCGTTCATCCCGCCCCGATGAGAAATTCCCGGCTCACAGCATGTTTGGGGAAGCGCCCACGCCCGCGAGCCGCCGAAGAAACACCGTACCCGCTTCACGCGCCAAGGGCGGTGCGGGCGTGCGGGTCAGACCCGCCGCGAGGTCGTTATGCTCAACCTCACCCAGCCAGAGCAACGGTACGCCGACATGGTGACGCACAATATCTTGAAGTGAAGTGAAAAATTTCCGCGCATCGCCCGCATTGTCCGCCTGAGCGAGCGCCACATGGATGGAACCCGCGCCCGCCGATGCCAATTGCTTGATGACGCGATACGATTCGGCAGCCCCGCTGGCGCTGGCTTCCGCCACGAGCAGCCGCTGCGGGGCAGCCTGGACGAAGGGCGAAGGGTCTTTGGCCGAATCGCAGCTCGCGTGGATGAGCACAAATCCGGCATATCGGTGCAGCACTCGCAAGGCTTCGAGCAGACAGGCACGGCGGGCTTCGTCGAGCAAGGGCAGGGCAAGCGCGGCGGCGGCGGCGGGAATGCGCCCGAAAAGCCCCGGCACGGGCTGCAAGAGTTCGGACAGCGTCAAGCGCCCGTCGAGCATTTGCAGCAAATCGGGGCCGGAATCCAGCCCCAGCGCCCCGGCAAGCGCGTCAGCGCCCACGGCTTCATCGAGCAGCAGCACTTTTTGGCGTTCCCCGGCAATGCGCTGCGCGGCCAGAATCGCGTGATGGACGCGCCGTCGCCCCGTTGCGTAGCAAGCCACCACCGCTGGCGGCGTTTGCCGGAAAAGCCGCCGCAGTCCGGCGGCCTGATCTTCGCGCCCGTCAATCATTTCAGGCTCCTTGGGCAGAGAGCATCGCGCCGATTTCGTCGCCGCCAAGCCGCCAGGGCGATTCGTCCGCCTGCGGATCCATGAGGCGCTGCAATAGATAGGCGCGGTTGGGCAAGTGCAAATCTTCCGGCACTCTCTGCCCGTTGGTGATGTAGCGCACGTCAAGCCCGTGGCGCATCGCCGCGTCGAGCACCGGGGCGATTGACGCTGTTTCGTCGACTTTCGTAAGGATGCAGCCCGCTCTGTCCGACCCGGCAAAAGCATTGACGACATCATCCAGCGTATCGCCCCGGCAGGTGGCGTTGAGCAGCAGCAGGCGGCGCACTTCGCCCGCGCCGTCCAGCATGTCCGCCTGAGCCGCAACCATGCGGTCGCGCTGGCTCATGCCCATCGTGTCGATGAGCACCAGACGCTTGTCGCGCAAATCAAGAAGGCTCTGGCGCAATTCGGCGGCATCGCGCACGGCAAAGACCGGCACGCCGAGGATGCGCCCATAGATGCGCAATTGTTCGTGCGCACCAATCCTGTAGCCATCCGTCGTAATGAGGGCAAGCCGCCCCGCGCCTTGGCGGGTCACGAAACGCGCCGCCAGCTTGGCAACCGTCGTGGTCTTGCCAACGCCCGTGGGGCCGACGAGCGCGAAAACGCCGCCTTCATCAATGACATCGCTTGCGCTGGCACAGGTTTTCAGGCGACGGGCGAGCGCGGCGCGCAGAATTTCTTGCCCCGCTCCCGGCGTAGCGTCTTTGGCAATCCCCTCGACAAGCTGCCGCGCAAGGGAGGCGGAAAATCCCGCCGCGAGCAGTTGCCCAAGTATTCCGGCTTTGACTGGCGCGTTGCCGCGCATCTCGTGCCAGCCAAATCCCGATAGTTCACGCTCGATAACGCCACGTATGCTGGAAACTTCATCCATCAGGCGGATATTGGCTTCCTGCAACACACGGATGCTTTCATTGTCCTCGCCGCGCATGGCAACCTTTTCGGCCACTCTTTCAGCCACTTTTTCGGCAACGCGCTCCGCCACGGCGGCGGGTTTCTGGCGCGGCGGAATGCCAGTTTCGATGCGCGGCGGCGTAAATGGGCGGATTTCGGGTCGCCGGAGCGACGACGCGGCGGCCAGATTGCGCGGAACCGCGCCTGCCGCGAGGCTGGAGAGCGTGACATGGAAATCGTCCCCTTCCTCCGCTGCCCTGCCGCCCTTGCCGGAGCCGCCATAGCCTTCTTCGCGCCGAGCGGGCATTCCCACAGATTGCGCCGCCGGACGCGGTGTCTTTTGGGGCATCCCGGATGAACGGGCAGGCTGGAGCGCATGCAGCGTGTCGATGGCCTCCGGCGGCAAGGCCATGATTTCCACCCCGCCCGCAACGGCTCGGCTCGACAGCACAATCGCGTCCGCGCCCAGTTCCGCTTTCAAAGCCCGCAGGGCTTCGCGGGTAGAAGGCGCAAAAAAACGCTTCACATCCATGCCTAGGGTCTCCCGATTTCCGCGCACGTAGCGCATCTTGCTGCCGATTATGCGGCGCGTTTTCATCTGGGCATGGCGGGAATAAGCCTAGTTTCCGGCGGCTATTCCGCCGGGGAACGCGGTTTGCCTTTATTCCATCGTGTGTCCGTCCTGCTCCCTATCGCTCGGCAAGCGTGAATTCCGGTTTGCGCCGAAAACGTCCTAAAACGCCACGGACACTCCGAAATGCAGCCTTGGCTTTTTTTCCTTTTGCCCCCACGCCAAATCGACCGCCAGCGGGCCAGCGGGGCTGAGCCAGCGCATTCCGAGGCCATAGCCGGTGCGGGCGCTGAAATCCCCTGCCGTATCGGCGGCGTCGCCCGAATCGACGAAAACAGCCAGCCCCGTGGAGGGCTTGAGCCAATGCACGAGTTCCACGCTGCCGGTGGCGAGAACGCGCCCGCCGACGGTGGCGGAGCCTTCTTCCACGCCGAGGCTGCGGTAGGCATAGCCGCGCACCGACTGCGTGCCGCCCGCGCGGAACAGAAAATCCTGCGGCACGCCGTCCCGCGTGTCCGCAAAGGTGTAGCCGCCCTCGAAGCGCAAGGAGAGGACGTTGTCTTTGCTCAGCGGAAAGTACTGCTGAATCCGCCCGTAAGCCCGCGCAAAGTCGCTGGCCTGCGGGGACAGCCCCATGCCGCCACCAAGCTGGACTTCGAGTACATGCCCCCGACGCGGGTTAAGGACGTTGTCGACAGCGCGCCAGATGCGCCCCATGTTCAGGGTAAAGGTGCTGTAGCTGCTTTTTTCGGCATCTTCCGGTTCGATTTCTTCGTGCTGCACCCGTGCGCTCATCTGAGTCTCGATATGCCCGCGCCGGGTGGTGCGCGACACGCCCGCCGCTTGGGTAAAAATCTTCAGCCCTTCAAGGTCGCTTCTGTCCAGCCCCACGCCAAAGCTGTCGCGGTGGTGGTGGCGGCTTTGGGTCGGCGGCAGGAAAAGGTCGGCGAAAAGCGACTGCCGCCGCTGCTCCAGCCGCAGCCCGCCAGCGAGTTCCCAGCCTTTTTTGAACAAGTTGAGGTGGCGGTATGTGCTCTCGACCCGAAAACCGGTGTTACTCGACGCGCCAAGACCGAACCCGACGCGGCGCGGCGGCGCTTCGGTCACGGCAACCTGCACAGGCACGGCGGACGCTTGCTGCGGGTCGGGGTCGATGCTCACGACGACGACCGATAGTTGCGCCGCGCTTTGCAGGGATTCCTGAAAAGCGAGGAGGTCGCTGCGGCGATAGACAGCCCCTTCCTTGAGCGTGTTGTAACGGGCGATAAAATCATCCGGCAGCTCGCGCAAGCCGCTGATTTTCAGCCCGCCCAAGCGAAAGGTTGGGCCAGTATCCGCCACGATGCGGATAGTGGCCTGAGCGGCATCGGCATCAATTTCGGCTTTCGATGAAACGAATTTCGCCGCCGCGTAGCGTTCGTCGCGCAGGGCATCGAGCAACGCCTGTTTCGCCGATTCCCAATCCGCCTGCCGGAACGGGGTTCCGGGCGGCAGGCTCCAGCCTTGGCGCAACTGCTCGAAGAAAATTTTCTGTTCCCTTTCGTTCGTTTCGCCGTCCCCGCCCTGAAACTGGATGTCGACTGCCGACACGGTGACGCGCTGTCCGGGTTCGACGATGAGCCGCCAGTGCGCCGCGTCAGTTCGGGCGATGCGGATGTCGGGCGAAAAGTAGCCTTCCGTGGCAAGCAGCGCGACCGCCTCGCGGCGGGCGCGGCGCACAAGCGCGGAACGATCCGGCCCCGCGTCCGGGATGGCGCTGGCATCCATGCGCAGCAGGTGGACGTATTGTTTCAGCAGCGCCCGGACTTCTTGCGGCGCGTCCAGCCCAACCGACGACACTTCACCCGCAAAGGCGTTCAGGCACGCGAACAGGCTCGCGGCAAACCATGCCGCTGTTCGGCTTGCCCACAGAAGCCAGCTTTCCGGGCGCATGGCATGACGCGCGGTTTCAGGATGGAGCATCCGCGTGGTAGGACGCTACCCGCTCGACTTCGGCGCGCGAGCCGAGAATCACCGGCACGCGCTGGTGCAAGCGTTCCGGGACAATATCGAGAATGCGGCAGCGCCCGGTCGTCGCCGCTCCGCCCGCCTGTTCGACCAGCATCGCCATCGGGTTGGCCTCATACATCAGCCGCAGCTTGCCGCCTTTTTCGCGGCATTTTTCGTCAAGCGGGTACATAAAGATGCCGCCCCGCGTGAGGACGCGGTGAACGTCGGCCACCATCGACGCGATCCAGCGCATGTTGAAATCGCTGCCGCGCACCCCTTCCTTGCCTTGCTGCAACTCGGCGATGTAACGCTGCACGGGCGCTTCCCAATGGCGGACGTTGGAAGCGTTGATTGCGTATTCGCGTGTTTCGTCGGGGACGGACATAAACGGATGGGTGTAGATGAACGTACCCATTTCGCGGTCGAGCGTAAAGCCATGCACGCCGTTGCCCACGGTCAGCACCAGTTGGGTTGACGGACCGTAAGTGGCATAACCGGCAGCCACCTGGTCACGCCCCGGCTGGAGAAAATCCGCCTCGGCTGGGTCTTTGTCCTTCGTCTGCGGATTGCGCAGCACGGAAAAGATAGTGCCGATGGTCACGTTGATGTCAATGTTCGAGGAACCGTCGAGCGGGTCGAACAGCAGCAGATAGCCGCCTTTAGGATAGTCAAATGGAATTTGATGGACGGTTTCGACCTCTTCGGAAGCCATCGCCGCCAAATGGCCGCCCCATTCGTTTGCTTGGAGCAGAATTTCATTGGCGATGACATCCAGCTTTTTCTGCGCTTCGCCCTGCACGTTCTCGGTTCCCGCCTCGCCCAGCGCACCGGCCAACGCGCCTTTCGACACCGTGACGCTAATGGCCTTGACCGCGCGGGCGACCACTTCGAGCAGCAGCCTCAAATCCGCCGAGATGCGCCCCGCGCGCTGCTCGCCGATGAGAAACTGGGTCAGGTTGACACGTTTCGGCATGAAAATCTCCAAAAAACAGGATAGGAAACCAAGATACGAATGAACGGCGGATTATCCCGCTTTCGGCGCGGCCACGCATCCCCGGAATGCGGCGCGGAACCATCCGGGCGGAGTATGATGCCAGCCTCCGGGCGCGGCGCTTCCAGCCCTCCGCCCGGTCTTCCCAAAACAGCGAAACTCCGATGTCCATGAATGTAATCGTGCTTGGCGCGGGCATCACTGGTGTTACGACAGCTTGGTTCCTACACCGGGCGGGTTTTCGCGTTACCGTAATCGAGCGCCAGGACACCGCCGCGCAGGAAACCAGTTTCGCCAACGGCGGACAGATTTCGGTGAGCCATCCTGAACCTTGGGCCACCCCTTCCGCGCCCTTCATTGCTTTGCGCTGGCTAGGCCGCGCGGGCGCGCCGCTCAAATTGCGCCCAAGGCTGGACGCGGCGCAATGGCAGTGGATGGCCGCTTTTCTGCGCGAATGCTTGCCGAACCGCTGCCGCCGCAACACCGCTGCCATTGCGCAACTGGCCGTCCACAGCCTTGCCGAATTGCGGCGGCTAAAAGAAGAAGCCGACATTGCGGACACCTACGACGCGCAGGCGCGGGGCATCCTGCATCTTTTCTTCGACGCGACGGAGTTTGAACGCGCCCAAACCCGCATCGCGCCGCTGGCTTCCTTCGGCATCGAACTGCGCCCATGCGCCGCCGGACAATGCGCGGACATCGAATCGGCGCTCGCCGCCTGCGCCCCCCAACTGGCTGGCGGCCTTTACGCGCCCAATGACGAATCCGGGGATTCGATGCGCTTCAGTCAGGCACTCGCGGAACGCCTCGCCGCTGACGGGGTACGCTTCCATTACGGCACGCACGTCGAACGCCTGCACAGCGCCGATGGATGGCGCGTGACTGGCGTCGATGTCCGTCACCCCAAAGGTTCCGGGACGTTATCTGCCGACGCAATTGTCATTTGTTTGGGAAGCCACGGGCGACGCTTGCTGCGCCCGCTCGGCGAACGTCTGCCCACTTACCCGCTCAAGGGCTATTCGATTACCGCCCCCGTGCACGACATCGCCCACGCGCCCCAAGTCAGCCTCACCGACGAATCCCGCCGCATCGTGTGTTCGCGCCTCGGCGAACGCCTGCGCATCGCGGGGACGGCTGAACTGAACGGCTATCATCCCGAAATTGACCCCGCCCGCATCGCCGCCCTGCTGGAGTGGGCCGAAACGCGCCTGCCCAACGCCATCGACCCCCAGCAAGCCATCCCCTGGGCGGGCCTGCGCCCCGCCACCCCCAGCGGGCTGCCCCTCATCGGGCGCGGCAAGCATTATGAAAATCTCTGGCTCAATACCGGCCACGGCCCGCTCGGCTGGACGCTGGCCTGCGGCTCGGCATCCCTGCTCGCCGCGCTAATGCGCGGAGAAAAACCAGCGGTTGATTTTCCGGTTTTGGGGCGGTGAGAAGAGGTTTTCATTTACTATTGCTTTGGTTTCGTGTCATTGAATGATGCTAGTGCATCTGCACCTTCATGCCGCGCTATCGACCGCTCTATGCACAAGCTGGAAAAACAAAACGAGGCGGTTTGAATCACAAAAAGCGGCAGGCGGGCTAGCTCACGAAGAGAAGCGAGGCAAAGCAAACGTTCCACGCTCATACCAACCCGAAATATTTCTCAAAGAAAGTAAGCAGTTTTTCAATAACGCCCTGCTTTTGAGCGGCCCGCTTACCGCCAGAGAAGCGTGAAACGGGCGGCAGGATTTTATCAATATCTGTGCCAGTGGTTTTGAGCGTTCCGTCACGAAAGGCATTATCCACAAACTTTCGTGTTTCATCAGCTTTTAAGCCCTCTGATTCAATAAGAGAGGCAATGTCGTTCTCTTTTTGCTCATACACAAACTCACGCCATCCAGCATCAATCTGTGTTGAAGTGTTCACCCGTTGAATGAAATGCTCGATCAGTTCTTTTTTACTGCGTAACGCAATGCTTGCCCCGACAGTTTTATCAATCGTAGCAAGTATTTCTTTATCTTCACAATTTGACTGACGATATTTCTCAACAAGCATCAGGATATAGTCAATATTGACCTCAACCTGTTTGATAAGTTCAAGTTCAAACACTATGTCGTCATTAATATTTTCTTTGTCGGCATCTTTGTCTTTGGTAAAGCTTTGATACAGGTCAATATATAGGCTCTGGTAATCCTGAAAATCTTTGTCCGGTAAAATTTCATTCCCTGCAAACTCGTCAAAGGCAGTCAGGATATTCTTCAGGCGTAAAATTGCCCCGTAGAGTTTGATAAAATTCTTTTGCACTTCTTCGCCGACAACAGGTTCACCAAGGGGATACTGCGCTGTCAGTTTGGCAATAAGTTCTGCATAGCCGGGTTTGTGGTCGCCGTTCTCATCGTAGCCGCCGTAATAGTCGGCGTAGGATTTGAGCAGCACAATGCCGCCAGCCTCTTTGTCGCCAAACAGGGCAATCGCTTCATCAGTCGCCTGTTTCAAGTCGCGGAAGCAAATGATATTGCCGAAGGTCTTTACGGAATTGAGAATGCGGTTGGTGCGCGAAAATGCCTGCATAAGGCCGTGTTGCCGCAGATTCTTGTCCACCCAAAGCGTGTTGAGTGTGGTTGCGTCAAAACCAGTCAGGAACATATTTACCACAATAAGCAGATCGACTTCCCGATTTTTCACCCGTTGGGAGAGGTCTTTGTAGTAGTTCTGGAATTTGTCGGCAGAGGTGTCAAAATTCACGCTGAACCGCTTGTTATAGTCGGTAATCGCCGCCTCAAGAAAGTCACGTGAGCCTTTATCCAGACTGTTGGTATCAAAATTTTCATCCGGCAACATGCCATCGGAATCGGAGGGGTCTTCTTCGTTGGCGCTGAAGCTGAAAATTGTTGCAACGGCAAGGTTTCGCCCGGTGGTTTCCAACTGGTGCGTAAACTCGGCATAATATTTCATAGCCATAGGGATAGAGGCCACGGCAAAAATGGAGTTAAACCCTGCCATGCGCTTACCCTGCAAGGAATAAAAAGCATTGCGCTTGGTCTTTTGGTCGAAATGCTCAAGGATGTAGGTAATTACCGCACGAATACGTTCCGGCGCGTTCATGGCCTTTTCCGTATCGATGGCGTGAACCTGAGTATCCTTCACTCCATTCGCCATTTTTACCGTGTTGACGTAATCAATACGGAACGGCAACACGTTTCCATCATTTATTGCATCCACCACGGTGTAGGTATGGAGCTTGTCCCCAAACGCCTGTTCGGTTGTCCGCAAAAGCGGGTTTCCGGTACTGGCGGCGTTCTTGGCAAATATGGGCGTACCCGTAAAACCGAAGATGTGATACTTGCGGAAGGCTTTAACGATTTTTTTGTGCATGTCGCCGAATTGTGAACGGTGACATTCATCGAAAATCAGGACGATATGGCGCTGGTACACGTCATGGGCCTTATTCTTCGTCACGAACATGTCCAGTTTCTGGATTGTCGTGATGATGATTCGAGCGTTGGGGTCTTCCAACTGGCGCTGTAAAATGCGTGTGGACGTGTTGCCGTTAGCCGCACCTTTTTCAAAGCGGTCGTATTCCTTCATCGTCTGGTAGTCGAGGTCTTTGCGGTCAACGACGAAAAGCACCTTTTCTATACCTTCAAGCCGTGTGGCAAGTTGCGCCGTTTTGAAACTCGTCAGCGTTTTGCCGGAACCTGTCGTATGCCAGATGTAGCCGCCAGCATCGGTCGTTCCCGTTTTTTTGTAATTGGACGAGATTACGATGCGGGAAAGAATACGCTCGGTCGCCGCTATCTGATACGGACGCATGACCAGCAACATGTCTTCCGAGGTAAACACGCAATAGCGGGTCAAAATATTCAGAATCGTATGCTTGGCAAAAAAGGTCTTGGTAAAATCTACAAGGTCAGCGATGGTTTTATTGTTTGCATCAGCCCAGTAGCTTGTGAACTCAAAGCTGTGGCTGGATTTTTTGCCTTTTTTCCCTTCGGCTGATTCCTTGATATGCTGGTTGCGTGTGGTATTGGAATAATATTTGGTGTGGGTTCCGTTGGAAATGACAAAGAGCTAAACATATTCGTACAGCCCTGAAGATGCCCAGAAGCTGTCCCGCTGGTAGCGTTTGATCTGGTTAAACGCCTCACGGATTGCCACACCGCGCCGTTTCAGCTCAACATGCACAAGCGGCAAGCCGTTCACCAGTATGGTCACATCGTAGCGTGCGCCATGCGCTCCGCCGGATTCCCCATACTGGTTAATGACTTGCAGGCTATTTTCGTGAATATTCCTTTTATCAAGCAGATAGACATTTTTTGTTGTGCCGTCATCGCGCCGAAGCACTTGAATATGGTCATCCTGAATGGTACGGGTTTTTTCCACAATGCCATCATTGGCTTTAGCTATGCACTTGTCGAGAAACTGCGTCCATTCCGCATCGGAGAAGGTAAACTTGTTCAGCCGTTCAAGCTGGCGGCGCAGATTGGCGACAAGAGCGGCTTCGTCCGAAATCGGCAAATACTCATAGCCCTGCGTAGTCAACAGGCGGATGAACTCTTTTTCCAGCGCCGCCTCGGTCTGATACGCGCCGGAACGATTGGATTCGGCGCAGTATTCCGCGACGACCGTGCTTTCATCCGTGCTGACAACGATGTTGTAGGTACTCATCAGTGTATCCTTTACGCCGCTTTTTCCTCAAAGGTTAACAGCTTGTCGCGGTAGTATTCGTATTGCTTGCGCCGCGCCTCAATCTCAGCGGGCAAGCCGCTGGTAATATCGTGCGTCAGCGCGTCGAAACGGTCAAGGATGGCAACTATGCGTTCCTGTTCAGCAAGAGACGGGACAGGGATTTTTATTCCCATAATTTCACTGCCGCGAACATGTGGCACACCGCCTCCGCGTTTCATTTGATGTAAATTATCTTGCATGTTCTTGAGGAAATAGTAGAGATATTTGATTTTTACTCCATCATTAGCTTCAATAATAAATCCATCCGTGACAAAAATCGGTTCATCCCAGAAAGAAATAAAACCAGCATAAGCGCCACTGCGCGAGATTACAATTGCTTCCCCCTCATGATTGCAGGTATCACAATAGTATGCTGGCTTCTGTCCACCAAGGATAACAGGGATATTGCCTTCCTTGGTATTCTTTTTTGTAACATATGTTCCGCGTTTCATAATTCCAACTTCATGCAAATTTTTCCATTGAGTGTGTCTTCTACTCTCTCTCTCTCTCTACAACGCCAAAGGATAATAAGTTGTTGCGGTAATATTCATATTGTGTTATTCTTGCTTGCAGTTCTGTAAATGCATCGAGCATCCTAACAATCTCTTGCTGAATTTTTATATGAGGTAGAGGGATTTTAAATTTTTTTATATCTCCATCGCTTATCGCAGGATAAGCAGCTCCACGTTGACTTTCTTCAACATATCTATTAAATTTTTCTGTACTAATCTGATGATATATATATCTTGGAAGAATTAAATCATTATTTGCACGAAGAACGCAATATCCTGTACTACAAATTTGTCCATCATATTCATCTGTTATAAAACAATATCTTTTTAATGTAGGTCTAGTAGTTCCAAATATTACATCATCTTTCTCGACAATCTTTTGCGCTCTGCTTGGCGCACTCTCTGAGTTTATTTCAGCAGTATCAACGATTAAATGCGTTTCTCGGTCAACTGATGTTAAATCTATATATCTAAATATTTTAGTGTTATTATTTGCCCAAGATATAGTTTCTGTATCTAAGCATACATTTTTTAAAGATTCATACTCCACCCCATTTGGGCAAAGTTCAGCAATGAGGCGATCAAGCTTGGTCATTTTCGTTACTCCTATCCTGATTCCATCCCAATAAGCCAATAGCAGACAATATTTCTTTGTTGTTCACAACATTATCCAGCACTCCAACAACGAGCCTACGAAGTGCTTCATATTTTTGTATTCCTGCCTGTTCATCATAATCGCCATGCACAACATCACTGAGTTCACCAAAGAGCGTATACCCGTTTGCTGAATATTCTTTCGGAATAATCGCGCATTGCGAGTCTACATCCTGAAGCAAGTGCCTGAACGGTCTTGGATTACCTTTGCTGTCGTGGCAAGCAATGCCAGAGGCTTGAGCGACCTGCGCCGTGACTTGCTCAAATATTTTTCGCAGGTAAACAATCGAACCTGCCCCTAACTCATCTCGATACGCTTGTTCCGCTTTGTTCAGCAATTCCGCATAACCAGCATATTGGCCTTTAACTAACCGTACCTGCTCTGACATTTTTTCCCGGCGTTTCAATATGCGTACTTCGGGAGCCAGTCCGGCGATCTCATCCGCGTAGCTTTCCACCAAAAACCAAACGGCAACCGAAGTACCACAGCCACATTGCAATACGCAGTCTATGCTTATCTGTCTTGAACTTACACCTACGCAGTATATCTTGTCATTTGACCAAAATGTGCGCGTATCGCCACACTGCTCACAGTAAAAATTTAGCCCTACCTTTCCAATCTCTATCTTCTGCTGGCTACCCGTGGAAATCGTTCTGTTGATAAATCCGTCTACCTGAACGAAGTCAGCGGAACACGGCTTGGACAGCACATCATACAGGCGCATTATCCTCACTCCCAAAGCTATGAATGGCTTCCGCTATTTCTTCCGGCGAAGGAAGCAGGGAACGCACTTCTTCCGGCAATTTATCATAAAAGGAATACGTTGCTACGCCGATAGGCGCATTTGCCTTTTTCAGCGTGTATTCCACACGGGTACGCTTTTTACTTTTGCAAATGATGATACCTATAGACGGGTTTTCATCCGGCAATTTCATCGTTTCATCAAGCAATGTCAGATAAAATTGCATCTTTCCCGCGTATTCAGGTTTGAATTCTCCGATTTTCAGTTCAATGGCAACAAGACACCGCAGTTGCCTGTGAAACAGAAGCAGGTCTATATAGTAATCATCCTCTGCGTCATTAAGATGATACTGGTTCCCGACAAAGGTAAAGTGACCACCCATTTCCAACAGAAATGCCCGGATATTCTTTATAATGCCCGCTTCAAGCTCCGCCTCACTGTGTTCGATGCCCATTTCGATAAAATCGAAGTTGTAGTCATCTTTGACGGCGAGTTTTGCTTGCAGTCGGTATTTTTCTGGTACCGTTTCATCAAAATTTGTCTGATTGGTCAGATATTTTTCAAAGGCCATGTTCTCAATATTGTTAATCAAAACATCCTTTGTCCAGCCAAAACGCTTCGTCATTTTGATATAAAATTCGCGCTGGAGCGGGTTTTTACATTTCTGCATTATCACTACGTTCTTCTTCCAACCGATTTCTGCCACCAGTGGTGGCAGATTTGCCCCTAGAATTTCTGCACCCAGTGGGTGCAGATCTGAACTTGGCAAATCTGCACCCACTGGGTGCAGATTTGTAAGTTGCGAATATTCAAGGTAAAAACTACGCATGAGCCATAGGTTTCTGGCCGAAAATCCCTGAACGCCGGTAAATTCTTTTTGAAGCTCTTTGGCCAAAATTTCGACAACGGATTTTCCCCAGCCCTGTTCACGCTGTTTACGGCCTATTTCCGCGCCGATTTCCCAATAAAGCTGTATCAATTCAGAATTGACACGCTTCATGGCCTCATACTGGCGTTTGTATATAAGCTCTTTAATTTCTTTGATGAATGAGCCGTAAAGCGTCAGGGTATTTGTCTGGGCGTTATCCATTACTCACCGCTCCCCTCAATTTCCGCGATAATAGCGGCAATCTCCATCCGCAGTTTGTTTTCACGCGCAACAATAGCCTCAATTTCGGCATTGAGTTTTGTGATGTCAACCACTTCGCGCTTGTCCTCCTGCTCCACATAGGTGCTGGCAGAGAGTTTGTAATCCTGCGCGGCAATATCTCCATTGGGCACAAGTTTGGCAAAGTGCGGCGTGTCTTTTCGCGCTGTGTACGCGGCAACAATGGTTTCAATATTTGTATGGGTGAGCTTGTTGTTGTTCGTGACCTTGACACATTCACGGCTCGCGTCAATGAACAGAGTGCTGTTCTCCGATTTTGAGCGTTTCAGCACCATGATGCAGGTAGCAATGCTTGTGCCGTAAAACAGGTTATCAGGAAGCTGGATTACGGCGTCTACAAAGTTGTTGTCGATAAGGTATTTGCGGATTTTTTGCTCCGCGCCGCCGCGATACAGAACGCCGGGGAAGCAGACGATAGCCGCCGTGCCGCTGGTGGCCAGCCACGCAAGGCTGTGCATGATGAAAGCAAGGTCGGCCTTGGATTTGGGCGCAAGCACACCCGCCGGAGAAAAACGCGGATCATTAATCAGCAGAGGGTTTGTATCGCCGTCCCATTTGATGGAATAGGGAGGGTTGGAAACGATGGCCTCAAACGGCTCATCGTCCTCATGCAGAGGTTCCGTCAGCGTATCGCCGTGTCCTATATGGAATTTATCGTAATCAATATCATGTAGGAACATGTTGATACGGCAGAGGTTATAGGTGGTAATATTGACCTCTTGCCCGTAAAAACCCTGTCGCACATTGTCTTTGCCCAAAATTTTAGCAAATTTGAGCAGTAGCGAGCCGGAGCCGCAAGCCGGGTCATACACCTTGTTGACTTCGGTCTTGCCGACCAAGGTAATGCGGGTGAGCAACTCCGAAACTTCCTGCGGCGGGTAGTATTCGCCGCCGCTTTTGCCCGCATTGGAAGCGTACATGCCCATGAGAAATTCATAGGCATCGCCAAAGGCATCAATCGTGTTGTCCTTGTAGTCGCCGAGCTTCATTTCGCCTACGCCGGAGAGCAGCTTGACGAGCCGCTCGTTGCGTTTGGTAACAGTGCCGCCCAGTTTGTTGCTGTTTACATCAAGGTCGTCGAACAGCCCGCTAATATCGTCCTCGCTGGCTGTAGCTAACGCAGAGGCTTCAATATTTTTGAAAACCTTCTCCAGCGTTTCATTCAGATTTTCGTCATTAGCGGCACGGCGAAGCACGTTTTCAAACAATTCACTCGGCAGGATGAAGAAACCCTTTGTCTTCACCATATCCTCACGAGCCTGCTCTGCCTTGCTGTCCGGCAAATTAGCATACTCGAAGGAACTGTCTCCGGCTTCGCGCTCGCCCGCATTGATATAACCCGCAAGGTTTTCTGAAATATAGCGATAGAACAGGATGCCGAGGACATAATGCTTAAAGTCACAGCCATCCACGCTTCCGCGCAGATCGTTGGCTATGCTCCAAATTGTACGATGCAGCTCCGCCCGTTCCTGTTCTTTTTTATTGTCAGCCATGCAAGATTTTCTCCATCTGGGTACGTATTACCGTGGACATTGATGTCTACGAACAACTAATAGATCAAAAATAAAAGACTCTCGTACTGTATATCCAAAACACTCCACCTCCATCAGTCTGAATCTGTGCCCCCATCGTCTGCCACGGCGCAGCTACAGGCGTTGTGGACGGGCGGCAAGGCGGGAGCAGCTCCGTTTTCCGGCAGTTTTTCTATTTCGGTGTCGAAGCCGATTTCTTTCAGGTAAAAGGCCAGCGCCGAATCCATCGTGTCGAGGTGGTTGTCGAACCACGGCACAAGCTCTTCGAGCAAGCGACGGCCAAGGAAGAGGTCGCCTTTTTCGACGCGCTGGCGCACTTCACGCGCAACAGCCAGTACGCGGTCGTGCTCTTCGCGGTGGCAGGGGGGAAAATTCACCGCTTCCATCCAGCGGTTTTCTTGGTCGAAATGCGCGACGGTATGCGCGATAAAGGCATCGAGCCGCCCGAGGAAGGTTTCGCTTTCGGGCGCAGCGGCGGAAAGCTCATTGCAGAAATCAACGAATTCCCGGTGTGTCTCATCCATGCGGGCAATTCCAAGGGCGTAGCGTTCACTCCATTCCATCGGCATCTTTCCTCCCTCTCTTTTTTATTTGATGACTTTCAGGTGCGAGCCACGCGGGGGGGGCGAAGGCGGCGGGGATTCATCCGGCGACCCCGATTCCTCTACGGCGGAATCGGTCGCTTCGCCCGCTTGTGGCAAATCTGGCTCCTCGAAACTCATGCCTTGCCCGTTTTCACGCGAATAAATCGCCATGACATTGGAAATCGGTACGAGTATTTGATGCGCCACGCCATTGAAACGCGCCAGAAATGTGATCTGTTCGTTATCAATCTTAAGCTGATGGGTTGCTTCAGCGCCGATATTGAGCACGATTTGGCCGTCATGAACATAGCCAGATGGCACTCGCGTGTGCGGGTCAGTCCGTACCGCGATGTAGGGGGTGAAGCCCTGATCGACGCACCATTCATAGATGGCGCGTATCAGATAAGGCTTGGTGGGCAGCATGGCGAGTTTTCCTCCTCCGCTAGCGCCGCATGACCTTTTCGGAAGGCGTCAGTGCATCAATGAAGCCTTGGCGGCTAAAAATGCGTTCTGCATACTTCATCAACGGCGACGCTGCCTTGGGCAGTTCGATGCCGTAGAGTTCAAGCCGCCACAGCAATGGGGCGATGGCTACGTCAAGCATCGAAAAATCGTCCCCAAGCATGAACTTCTGCTTGGCAAACATCGGCGCGAGCTGGATCAGGTGGTCGCGCACATAGGCGCGTATTTTTTCAACGCCTTTCTGGCTAGCCTCAAGCGCCGGAATGTGCACGAACATCTCGCGCTCGAAGGTATGCAGCAATTGGCGCGCGCGCGCGCGCATGATCGGGTCGGGCGGCATCAACTGCGGATGCGGGAAACGCTCGTCGATATATTCGTTGATGATGTTCGCCTCATGGAGCACGAGGTCGCGGTCAACCAGCACCGGAACGCGGTTGTAGGGGTTGATGATGGCGATGTCTTCGGGCTTGTTGTAGAGGTCGACGTCGATGATTTCAAAATCCATGCCCTTTTCGTAGAGCACGACCCGGCAACGGTGACTGAATGGGTCAGTTGTGCCGGAATAGAGATTCATCATGATTGGGCTGCTCCGGGGGAGGGGTCAAAAACGAAAGCGCACCGCCCAGCGGTGCGTCAAAAATTAGAGAAGTTGAACTGGGGACACGCGGAGCCGAAAGCCCCGCGTGCCCCTGTTCGCGCTTAGTGAATGTTCTTCCAGTAAGTCTTTCCGAGCTTGTGGGACAGCACGTAGAGAACGGCGAGGAAAGCCAGAACAAACAGGCCGATGAACTTGCGCCGCTCCGCGATAGGCTCGCCCATCCAGACCATGAAGGAGACGAGATCGGCAACCGCTTCGTCGTATTCGCTCGCCGACATGCTGCCGGGTTTGGCGGGCGCGACCAGTTCAAAGGCGGCTTTGCCGTGTTCATCCGTCACTTCCTTGACCGTCTGCTCGCCCTGAAGGTCTGCCATCGCATGCGGCATCCCGACGTTGGCGAAAACTTTGTTGTTCCAGCCCGTCGGGCGGTTCGCGTCTCGGTAGAAACTACGCAGGTAGGTGTAGAGGTAATCAGCCCCCGAGCCGAATTCGGAGCCTTTCGCGCGCGCCATCACGGAAAGGTCGGGCGGCGCGGTTCCGAACCACTTCTCCGCATCCTCGCGGGTCATGGACACAATCATCAGGTCGCCGACCTTGTCGCCCGTAAAAAGCAGGTTCTCGGTAATCGTCTTGTCGTCGAGGCCGATGTCCCGCAGCGCGGTGTAACGCACGGACGAGGCGCTGTGGCAGTTCAGGCAATAGTTGACGAACAGTTTCGCGCCGCGCTGGAGCTTTGCCTGATCGGTACTGACCGGGGCTTTGTCCAAGTGCATGGCCTCAGCAGCCAGAGCGAGGGCTGGCGCGAAAAGAATCACGGCAGCCAGACGCTTGAAGAGTTTGATTGTGCGCGTTTTCATTTGAACGTCACCCTTTCCGGAACCGGCTTGCATTTGTCAATCTTCGACCAGTACGGCATCGTCAGGAAGAAGAGGAAGTAGTAGAAGGTGAAGGTCTTCGTGAGAAAGTCGCCCGACAGCAGGTAGTTGAGCGGGTTCAAGCCTTCAGACGGAACGTAGCCGAAGAAGTAGTGACCCGGGGTTTTGGTTCCCAAGTAGCCAAGAATCAGGAACGCGAACACGAAGATGCCCAGCAGGGTCTTGAAGATGGGGCCGCGATAGCGGATGGACTTCGCCGGGCTGCGATCCAGCCAAGGCAGGAAGGCCAGAATCACCACGCCGCCGCCCATCGACACCACGCCCCAGAACTTCGCGTCAATCCAGAAGAAATTCCAGACCATTGCGCGCAGCATCGAATAGAAAGGCGTGAAGTACCACACGGGCGCAAGGTGCGCCGGGGTCTTCATGGGGTCAGCGGGCAAGAAATTGTTGTATTCGAGGAAGTAGCCGCCCCCTTCCGGCCAGAAGAACATGACCGCGCAGAACAGAATCAGGAAGATTGCGTTGGCGGGCAAGTCGTGGCCTATCGTGTATTGCGGGTGGAAGGGCACGCCGTCGAGCGGGATGCCTTTTTCATCCTTGAATTTTTTGATTTCCACGCCATCCGGGTTGTTCGAGCCAACTTCGTGCAGCGCAAGGATGTGCGCGACGACCAGCCCAAGCAGCGCCAGCGGCACGGCGCAGACGTGGAACGCGAAAAAGCGGTTCAGCGTAGCGTCGGACACCACGAAATCGCCGCGAATCAGCACCGACAAATCCGGCCCGATGAAAGGAATCGCGGAGAAAATGTTGATGATGACCTGCGCCCCCCAATAGGACATCTGCCCCCAAGGCAGCAGGTAGCCCATAAAGGCTTCCGCCATCAGGCACAGGAAAATCAGGACACCGAAAATCCAGACCAACTCACGCGGCTTGCGGTACGAGCCGTAAAGCATGCCCCGGAACATATGCAGATAGACGACGATGAAGAAGGCCGACGCGCCGGTCGAGTGCATGTAGCGGATCAGCCAGCCGCCCGGAACCTCGCGCATGATGTATTCGACGCTGGCAAATGCAACGGGAATGCCCGCCGCGTTCAGCGTACCGTCCGGCTTGTAATTCATGACGAGGAAAATGCCGGTCACGAACTGGATGATGAGCACCACGATGGCCATCGAGCCAAAGAAATACCAAAAATTGAAATTCTTCGGCGCGTAGTATTCGGACAGGTGCGCCTTCCACATGGAAGTCATCGGAAAACGGGCATCGAACCATTCCATCGCGTTGCCGAGGAGCGAGCCGTCCGACTGGTATTTTGGGAAACTGCTGTTCGCGGCCATGTTTTAAGCCCCTTGCGTTTCGTTGGAATCTTCGCCAATGAGAATTTCGGCATCGGAAAGATATTTGTATGGCGGAATGTCGAGATTCGTCGGCGCGGGCATGTTTTTGAATACGCGCCCGGCCAAATCGAACAGCGAGCCGTGGCACGGGCAGATAAAACCGCCTACCCAGTCCGCCGCCATGCCTTCAGCATTGCCCGTCTTGAGCTTGTCGGACGGCGAGCAGCCGAGGTGGGTGCAGATACCGATGGTGACGAGGAATTCATCCTTGGCCGCGCGCGCCTCGTTTTGCGCATAGGCGGGCTGAATGGATTTTTCGGATGCCGGATCAACTAGCTTGCCCTGCTCTTCGACGACCTTCAGCGAAGCGATCATTTCCGGCGTGCGCCGCAGAATCCAAACGGGCTTGCCTTGCCATTTCACAACCATCTTTTCGCCGGGTGCCAGCTTGCCGACGTTCGCCACCACGGGTGCGCCGGCGGCCTTGGCGCGCTCCGAAGGCGCTAGGCTGGCAACAAACGGCACTGCGGTTGCCGCTATCCCCACGCCGCTAACCACAGAAGTGGCCAGCAGGAGATTTCGGCGTTCGTTATCGCAGTCTTTTTTCTGTTCACTCATGATCCTTTCCTCTACCCCGGAAGGGGACAACATATGAAAGACCGTGGGATTATATCCGCCAAACGGCCTCGACGGGAGAGGCGAACTGTCTTGCTGTTGCGGCGCACGAAGGATGGCTGCCTTGCTGTCAACCCCAATATACGCAAATGGCATTTTTATTGTTTTGCCGCTTACGGGTGCTAAACTCGCCGCTACAGGTTTCGCCGTCCTTGGCGGCAGAAGAATGTGAGGTAGCGGGCAAGGCACATGGGAAAATTCCCGACAACCAGCGACACGCGGCGGCGCTACACCATGAGCCGAATCCGCAGCAAAGACACGGCGATTGAGGTCATGCGCCGCCGCGCGCTCTGGCGCGAAGGGGTGCGCTACCGAAAAAATGACAAACACTTTCCCGGCTCGCCCGACATTGCCATCCGCAAATTCAGAATCGCCGTCTTTTGCGACGGCGAATTCTGGCACGGCAAAGATTGGGACTCTGTCAAACCCCGGCTTCAAAGCAACCGGGATTACTGGATCGCAAAAATTGAACGCAATATGTGCCGCGACCACGAGGCTAATCGGCAATTGAACATCCTCGGCTGGACGGTCATCCGTTTCTGGGGCAACGAAATCCGCAAAAACCTTGCGGGCTGTGTAGACGAAATAAAAGACGCGATATTTCAGATTCAATTGGATGCGTATGATGATGAAGGTTTTGAAGAATCATGGGCAATGCTTTGAACGCTATTGAATCCACTGCCCCGACCTTTAAGGCATTTACGACGATTGAACTGTTTTAAATATTATCCGAATAATTCTACGTCGCTAACCAATTAGAAATACCATCTTGTATGCGTTCACTCCATTCATTTTCGTCTGCCACTATTGTTACTTGCTCAATGACAAAATTCAAAAACTTGTGAACATCGGCGGGGGTAGGTCGGTTTGCACTATTGTATGAGTTCTCCACAAGCTGCATGAATTGGTCTAAATCAAGTGGCACTATTTTTGTTTTACCCCCATAATAGCGATTGTTTATCTGATTTAGCATGTAAAAATGTGTCAAAGCCGCAGGATTGACCGTAGGAGCAATAAACAAACAAAAGGCTTCTTTGCCGTTTCGTTGTTTCATCTGTCCGTAATGACGTGCCACGGGTTCGCCCTCTGATTCATATTGGCGTTGTCCGCTTTGCAATGTAACCTCCACGGAAAGAACAAAGTCCCCATAGTCGCATTCAATATCAGGTTTATTGCCCTGTGCGGTCGATAATGGCTTTCCTACATCATCAACATTGAAATTTCCCTTAATGTTGCCACCGTCAAGCATAGTCATGGCACGCCACGTATTGTATTCAAACATTAACGGTGCATCGTAGTATTCGTCTGAAATAATTTCATGATAAGTATCAATAATTTCCGAATACAGGGCATAAGATTTTATTTTCTCAACCTCTGTGCGGATTACCGCATCTTTATGTTGCTGTATAATTCTGTCGCGTAAATCCTTTAAGTCATCAATTGTTTGCCCTGTAAGTTCACACCTTGTAAATCCACCGATACGCATAAGCGTATCAACAATATTTTCCTTGATGTCAACATAAAGTACGGGGTCAGTAGCAGAAAATAAATACTTTTTATATGTTGCTGTGTCGATGTCGAATTGTTTTTTTCGCTCTTTTTTATCTTTTATTTGCAGAAAATCAACAAAGATTGGTTTTCTTTCTACGGTCGAAAGAATATAATCAAGTTCGCTTATTTTGTCTTGTGCAATTCGTATCGAATGCCCACTGAACACAAACAGTCCTGTATATCGCAAATAACGGAAACAAGCATCAGCATAATCACGCAAATTTCCTCTTTGCTTTTTAATAAAACTTTTCAAAGTCTCATCGGTAGACTCACGAGTCTTAATTTTACCTACTTCTATTCTATCTTTATGAATATTTAAGACTGCTTGTATCCATCGCTCCATCACGAACTTTTTATACTCACCTTTGTGAGACTCTTTTTCATTACGGAACAAAAGAATTTCTGTTTTTATGTTATCAAATCGACGGTAGTCGGTAAGTTGCAAAACGAAAATTTTGAATTCGTCAAAAGTTATATATTCAAGTTCTCGTACTAAACGCATTATTTCAAGATACGGGCGTATATAGAAGGTTCCAGCGATATTTTCATTTTCAATGTGATAGGGGGATGGTAACTGAAATTTTAAAATTTGACGCAAAAAAATCTCCTGCGTCCGATTACCAAAAATAAGAGCCTGTCCTGCATCAGTTAAAGCAATATTGGGTTTCAAGTCAACAAAACCCAATGCTTTAGGTGCACGAGTAATTCTCTCTCGTGCACTAAAATCTGATTCGGTTTTTGATATGCTCCCTTCAAAAAAATCGGAATTTTCCAAGCAGACAGCAAACTCACGCTGCGTTTGTTTATTCCATTTTTGACCGCCGAACTGCTCGTATAACAAGCGTATTTCTGGTATCATCTTAGCAGGAGTTCGCGGCGATGTCGTGAAAAATAATGCCTTGCCTTTAAGACGCGCCATAATCTACCTCTCCTATATCAATAGTTTTTTACAACAATGTGCATTTTGTCATTGTTAAAGCGGTTTTTTATATTAACGGCATAATTTTTATAGTACTCATCAAATATAAAATTACTATATAGCTCTTCTGTTAATGAAGTTTTCCCTATTATCATAAGGGCGCGACATGTTAAATTTCTAAAATCAGCCGCCAATCTACGGTGTTCTGTTTCATCAAACCCGTTCATCATATCAATATTACCATAGTCATTGAATACACAATCATACGGCGGGTCAAGAAAAATAAAGTCTTCTTCCTGCGCCATATCAAAAATATGTTTGTAATCAAGATTGAACAGTTCTGCGCCTTGCAACAGTTCACTATGCTGTAAAGTCACTAACCTCGTATTAAGATTAGGGTATCTCCCAAAAGGAACATTATATTCACCATTATTATTGTAACGTATCATTCCTGAATACGCTGTTTTGTTAATGAAGTAATACAGCACACCATCAAGAAGTGTGCCATCTGGGTGATTAAATAATTCGCGTATACGATAATACAAATCCTCATTCGTGTTCGGGATTCGTGTATCAGGAGATTTTGTTTTCAATTTCTTATAAACAAGCTGATTGTTTTCATACTCTCGTTGAAGTTCGTCGAGTTGATGCCGCATTTCGGGGTATTCATCCCTTAATTGACGATAAAACATCATTAGGCGGTTATTTGCATCGTTAATAATGGCATTATCAGGTTCAATGTAAAAATAAACAGCCCCTCCACCGAAAAATGGCTCAATATAACGGTCAAAATCATCAGGAATATATTGTAGGAAACGTGGGATTTCACGCGACTTGCCACCACGGTATTTTAATACTGGGTTCATCGTGCCTCCCTCAGCTTAATCTTCAACAATCTACCATAACAGCTACTTTGAATCAATATAATTTCTTAAAAAAAACGCAAAATCGTTCGTTGTGTCGTTCTCATACTCTGTACTTTGCCCTAGTTTAATCCTTCACCCGTATCGGTGTGTTACGTTTAATGGTTTCCGCACTCTGCAATTCATCAGTCAGCTTGTCGCTTTCTATAAACATGCCATTTCTCCGTGTGGATAGTCTGTAAATCCATGCGGCAGTCAACAGGCGGAATTCCCTTGCGTCCACTCAGATGGCGGGCCATATGGTTGTATGCCATAGAAAAAGTGTGTTTCCGCCCCAACAACGAAATCAGCATCCCGCCAGATACGGCTTTTGAGGAATTGCGTACAAGCGCGGATGCTCAAGACGGTTCATTGCCGCTCGCGCTGTACAGGCTGGCTTTTTCGTCTTATTCCGGGTTCAAGCCTTCATAGCTGCGGGTTCAGCCGTTCGCTGCCGGTGTGCAGCTTGTTGAGCGCGTTCAGGTAGGCTTTGACCGAGGCGACGATGATGTCGGTGTCCGCGCCCTGCCCGTTGACGATGCGTCCGTCACGCGCAAGCCGCACGGTGACTTCGCCTTGCGCGTCCGTGCCAGTGGTGATGGCGTTGACGGAATAAAGCAACAACTGGCCGCCGCTCGCGGCGATGGCTTCGATGGCTTTGAACGCGGCATCCACGGGGCCGGAACCCGTGGCGCGGCTGCGGGTTTCCTTGCCGCCAGCGGAAAGGGTGAGGTCGGCCTGCGGGGTTTCGCCGGTTTCCGAGTGGAATCGCGCCGAAATTAGGCGGAAATGCTCCTGGTCAGGCGTGACTGTCTCGTCGCTCATCAGGGCGTGGAGGTCTTCGTCGAAAATCTCGTGCTTTTTGTCGGCCAGTTCCTTAAAGCGGGCAAACGCGACGTTTAGCTGTTCCTCGGAATCAATTTCGATGCCGATTTCATGCAAGCGGGCGCGGAAGGCGTTGCGGCCCGAATGCTTGCCCAGCACGAGTTTGTTCGCGCCCCAGCCGACCTCCTCGGCTCGCATGATTTCGTAGGTTTCGCGGCTCTTGAGCACGCCGTCCTGATGGATGCCCGCTTCATGGGCGAAGGCATTCGCGCCGACGATTGCCTTGTTGGGCTGCACCGGATAGCCGGTAATCTGTGAAACGAGCCGCGAGGCGGGCACGATTTGGGTGGTATCGATGCGGGTCTGCACCGGAAAAACATCGGCGCGGGTGCGCACGGCCATGACGATTTCTTCAAGAGAAGCATTGCCCGCGCGTTCCCCCAAGCCATTGATGGTGCATTCCACCTGCCGCGCGCCCGCCATGACGGCTGCCAGCGAATTGGACACCGCCAGCCCAAGGTCGTTGTGGCAATGCACTGACCAAATCACTTGGTCGGCATTAGGTACACGCTCAATTAAGGTGCGTATCGTATTGGCATACTGGTCTGGGATGTTGTAGCCCACCGTGTCGGGCACGTTGATGGTTTTAGCCCCGGCACGGATGGCCGCCTCAAAGATGCGCACCAGAAAATCAATGTCGGAACGTCCCGCGTCCTCGGCGGAAAACTCCACGTCATCCGTATATTGCCGCGCCCAGCCGATGGCCTTGACCGCCTGCTCGACGACCTGATCCGGCGTCATGCGGAGCTTTTTCTCCATGTGAATGGGGCTGGTAGCGATAAATGTGTGGATTCTCCCGCGTGCCGCCGGGGCGATGGCCTCGCCCGCGCGAGCAATATCCTGCTCGCTGGCGCGGGAAAGCCCGCACACGACAGACTCCCGAACAGCGCCCGCAATGGCGCGGACGGCATCGAAGTCGCCGGGGGAGGCCGCCGGAAAACCCGCTTCAATCACATCGACCCGCATCCGCTCCAGTTGGCGAGCGAGCCGCAGCTTTTCTTCCTGCGTCATCGATGCCCCAGGGCTTTGTTCGCCATCGCGCAAGGTGGTATCGAAAATGATGAGCGTGTCTTTCATGGTGATGTTCCTGTGAGGCCGGAAAAGAAGAACCGTCCGACTGCCAATATGGCTGCCAAGCCTATCATGCCGACGCCGCTCAAGAAAGCGCGAAGCCCCGTTCGCGTGCGTAAGAATAGTTTTTTGGCATAGATATAAATTATCTAAAACAATTTTTTCTGTTTTTCTCGCGTACAGGGAAAAGGCCGCGCTCTAAATGGCGGGACATTCTTAAAAAACAGCTATCTTTTTTTGGCAATTTTCACCTCAGAATTTGCTTTCTTTTTATTTCATTGCTTGAATTTGAATCCAAAAGGGCGCTTAGGTATTCCTGTTGTTTGCCACGGCTCTTGCGGCACGGCATTCCACTTTCGGAACCTATTTGCCAAGAAAATAGAACGTGAATAGATTTAGAAAAACCTTATTTGGCATCCTCGGCAGAAATTTCGCTCAATTTTTGTTCCAAATCCGCCGCTTCGCGGTAGCCGCCGATGCGCGAACCGTCCGCAAAGAACAGGACGGGGGTTCCCGTGACGCGCAGCTTTCCGCCCAGTTCCATGTTGCGCTCAACGGCGGAGCTATCGCAGTTGCGCGCTTCAGGCGCCTTGCCATCGACAATCCAGTTTATCCACGCCGCGGCCTTGTTTTCAGCGCACCAAATATGGCGCGACCGAGCCATGGAATCCTCTGAAATAATCGGGTAGAGGAAGGTGTAGAGGGTCACGTCTTTTACTTTCTGTAGTTCTTTGCCCAAATGCTTGCAGTAGCCGCAATCGGGATCCTCAAACGTCACGATGACCCGCTGGCCGTTGCCATTGACGCGCTTGACCGCTTGTTCCAGCGGCAGGGATTTGAAATCAATGCGGGCAAGTTTGTCGAGGCGCTCGGCGGTGATGTTTTTCTGCGTCTTTGCGTCGATGATGTTGCCAAGGATGAAAAAACCCGCCGATTTGTCGGTGTAGAAGAGTTCGCCATTGGTCAGCACGACTTCGTACAGATTGCCCTGCGGGATGCGCCTGACCGATTCCACTACCGTTTCGGGGACTTCGAGAAACGCCGCAACGCCTTTTCGCACCTTGTTTTCTGCGGCTTTCTCGGCTCTGGCGCTTCCGGTCTTTCGAGCCTGCGCCTCGTGTCCGGCAAACAAGGCAACGGCGACGATTGGCAGCAACAAGAAAACGATGCGAAAAAGGCGGAAAGCAAAAGTCATAAAGTTCTCCAAGCAGGACAGGCAAATGCTTATTCTTGCCCAGTTCCGCCATTAAAAAAAGCGCCGGATGACACACAAGCAATCCGTGGCGGGCATCTGTCGCTAATCGGATGGACAAACGTCATTCCGCGCCCGCAGAAATTCCGCCAGATACCGCCCCGTGTATGAAGCCGTCGTCCGCATGATTTTTTCCGGCACGCCTTCGGCGACAAGCTCGCCTCCGCGCTCGCCGCCTTCGTGTCCGAGGTCAATCAGCCAGTCGGCCTCCGCGATGACATCCAGATCATGCTCGATGACCAGCACGGTATGTCCGGCTTCGGTCAGGCGATGGAGGACATGAATCAGTTTCTCGACATCGGCCATATGCAGCCCAACCGTAGGCTCGTCGAGCACGTAGAGCGTGTGGCGGTTGGGCGGCAGCGGCATCCCTTGGGCGATGTCGCCGCCCGGAACCGGACGAACCTTGGCGAGTTCCGTCACCAGCTTGATGCGCTGCGCCTCGCCGCCGGAAAGCGTCGGGCTAGGCTGCCCGAGCGTGAGGTAGCCAAGGCCGACTTCTTTCAGCAGTTGCAGGGGATGGGCTATCGACGGATGGGCGGCGAAAAATTCCGCCGCTTCGTCGATTTCCATCGCCAGCACTTCCGCCGCCGATTTTCCGCGCCAGCGCACGAGCAGGGTTTCCGGGTTGAAGCGCGCGCCGCCGCAGGCTTCGCACAGCGTTTTGACATCGGGCAGGAAATTCATCTCCACCGTGGTCTGTCCCGCGCCTTCGCAGACCGGGCAGCGCCCCGCGCCTGTGTTGAAGGAAAAGCGCCCCGCGTTCCAGCCGTGGCTGCGGGCTTCGAGGGTATCGGCGAAAAGTTTGCGCACGGCATCCCAAAAACCGACGTAGGTGGCCGGGCAGGAACGCGGCGTTTTGCCAATGGGCGTTTGGTCGACTTCCAGAACGCGCCCAACATGCTGCCAGCCCACAATCTCCCGACAGCCCACGGGCGCGGAACCCCCCAAGGGAATGGCCTGTACGTCCGCGCCGCGCCGTCGGGCGCGGGCGGTTTCCGGGTCGCCGAGCAAGGCACGCAAACTGGCGTGGAGGACATCGCGCGCGAGCGTCGATTTGCCGGAGCCGGAAACGCCGCTCACGACGCTCAGACGAGCCAGCGGAATCCGCACGCTGATGTTCTTGAGGTTGTGCAGGCTAGCGCCCTCGACCTGCAAGACGGGATGAGCTTCGCCAACCGGGCGACGGCTCCGCGCCGGATGCGCCATCGGCGCACGTAGCCGCTGTCCGGTGACGGAAGCGGGCGCGGCAATGATTTCGTCCAGCGTGCCTGTGGCCACGATTTCCCCGCCGCGTGTGCCCGCGCCGGGGCCGAGGTCAATGATGTGGTCGGCGCGGTGGATGGTCTCGACATCGTGCTCGACGACTACGAGCGTGTTGCCCCGGTCACGCAGGGCTTCGAGCGTATCGAGCAACAGACGGTTGTCACGCGGGTGCAGCCCAATCGTCGGCTCGTCGAGCACGTAACACACACCGCGCAGGTTGGAGCCAAGCTGCGCGGCCAGCCGGATGCGCTGCGCCTCGCCGCCGGAGAGCGTGGGCGCGGAACGGTCGAGCGCAAGGTAGCCGAGACCGACCCGCCGGAGAAAAGCGAGACGGCTCCGTATTTCGTTCAAAAGGTCGCGGGCGATGCCCGCTTCGCGTTCATCGGTTTCAAGCGTTTCAAAAAACGCCGATGCCCGCTCAACCGTCAGGCTCGCCAGTTCGTGCAGGGGTTTTTCTCGAAAAAGCACGGCTCGCCCCACGGGATTGAGACGCGCCCCCATGCAGGCGGGGCAGGTTTCGCCATGATGAATCAGCCCGTCGACGTTGCCGAGGTCGAGCTGGTCAGGGTCTTCGATACGCGCCGCCGTTTTCAGTCCGGTTCCGAAACATTTCGGACACCAGCCGTGGCGGGCGTTCCATGAGAACAATTTGGGGTCGGGTTCGGGAAAGCCCGTGCCACAGGAAGGACAGGCACGCTGAGTGGAAAAAACGGTCGGCACGCTTCCCGCCTCGCCCAGTTTCAGCGTTTTCAGCACGCCTTTGCCATGCCCAAGGGCTTCGCGCACAAAATCGCGCAACAGGGCTTCGTTTTCCGGGCGCACGACGACCATGCCGACGGGCAGTTCTATATCGTGTTCCTTGTAGCGGTCGAGGCGCGGCCATTTGCCCGTGGGCAAGTAAATGCCGTCGACCCGAAGCTGTTCGATTCCTTTGCTTTTCGCCCATTTGGCAAGTTCGTTGTACAGCCCTTTTCGGCCTGTCACCAACGGGGCGAGAATTTCGATAGATGCCTCGCGGAACTCTTTCATCACTTGGGCGACGATGGCCTCGAAACTCTGCGGCCTGACGGCACTCCCGCAATCCGGGCAGTGCTGGATGCCCAGTTTGGCGTAGAGCAGCCGCAGGAAAGGGGCTATTTCGGTCAGCGTGGACACTGTGCTTTTGTAGCCGCCTCGGCTGGTGCGCTGCTCAATGGCCACGGTCGGGGGAATGCCGACAATGCCATCGACCTCGGGCCGCCGAGCGGGCTGCACAAACTGACGGGCGTAGGCGTTGAGGGATTCAAGATAGCGGCGCTGGCCTTCGCCGAAAATGATGTCGAACGCCAATGTCGATTTACCCGAGCCGGAAAGCCCCGTCACCACGGTGAGCCGTTGGCGCGGAACGCGGACGCTGATGTTTTTGAGGTTGTGCTCGCGGGCATGGAAAATGTCAATGGCTTGCGGCGGCTGGACGCGCCAAGGCGCGGCGGGCGCTTCGGCAACTTGCCGGACAGCCTTGCGGTTGCGCTCAATCGCGGCGGCGTATTCGCGCAGCGCCGCGCCCGTGTGGGAAGTGGGATGGTCAGCCAAAGTCTGCGGGGAACCCTCGGCGACAAGCTGCCCGCCTTCCTCGCCGCCCTCCGGGCCGAGGTCGATAATCCAGTCGGCGGCGGCGATGAGGTCGAGATGGTGCTCGATGACAATCAGCGAATGCCCGCTGGCAAGCAGTTTGTCGAACGCCTTGAGCAGCACCGCGACATCCTCGAAGTGCAGCCCGGTCGTGGGCTCGTCGAAGAGAAAAAGCAAGCCGGATTCGGCATGCCCGCCCTGTCTTTCCACAGATTTCCCGCCGCGCTTGCCTCCGGTCAGATGTCCGGCGAGCTTCAGGCGCTGCGCCTCGCCGCCGGAGAGGGTCGGCACGGGCTGCCCGAGCCGCAGGTAGCCCAGCCCGACATCGGAGAGCGGCGCGAGCGCGGCCAGCACATTTGGCTCCTCGGCGAAAAATCGCAGGGCTTCGGAAACGGTCATGTCCAGCACGTCCGCCACGGATTTTTCGCGCCAGCGCAATTCGAGCACTTCCGGGCGGTAGCGTTTACCTTCGCAGTCCGGGCAGCGCAGCCAGACATCGGAAAGAAACTGCATTTCGACATGCTCGAAGCCCGAACCCGAGCAAGTGGGGCAGCGCCCATGCCCGGCATTGAAGCTGAACGCACCCGGCCCGTAGCCGCGCTGTTTGGCTTCCGGCAAGGCGGCGAACAACTGGCGGATGGCATCCCACGCGCCGACATAGCTCACGGGATTGGAGCGCGAGCTTTTGCCGATAGGGGACTGGTCGACCATGACCACGCCGGAAAGGAATTCCAGCCCGTCGATGCGCTCAAACGTTCCGCCGGAGGCATCGACGCTTTGCCCGAAATGCCGCGCCAGCGCCGGATAGAGCACATCGCCAATCAGCGTGGACTTGCCTGAGCCGGACACGCCCGTGAGGCAGACCAGCCGCCGCAGCGGAAAAGCCGCCGTGAGGGAGCGCAGATTGTGCTCGCGGGCTTCAATCAGCGTGAGCCGGGGCGTTTGCGCGTCCACGGGCTGCGCGTGCCGGATGCCCGCAATGCTTTTTCCCCCGGAAAGCCACGGCCCGGTGACGGAGCGTTGATGGGCGGCGATTTCCTGCGGCGTGCCGCGAGCGACCAGTTCGCCGCCGCGCTCGCCCGCGCCGGGGCCGATTTCGAGCAATTCGTCGGCGGCCAGCATCACTTGGGGGTCGTGCTCGACGACGACCAGCGTATTGCCCGCGTCGCGCAACCGCGCCATTGTTTTGACGATGCGCCCAACATCACGCGGATGCAGCCCAACCGAAGGCTCATCGAGCACGAACAGCGTATTGACAAGCGCGGTTCCCAGCGCGCCCGTGAGGTTGATGCGCTGGACTTCCCCGCCGGAGAGCGTGCGCGACTGCCTGTCCAGCGTCAGGTAGCCGAGGCCGACATCGGCGAGGTAATCGAGACGGCTGCGGATTTCGCCCAGCACGAGCGCGCCCGCCTCATCGGCCAGCGTCGGCAAGTTCAGATTGGCAAAGCATTCGCGCAGTTTCGAGGCGGACAAGGCCATCAATTCGTGAATCGGCATGCTCCGTTCATCCGAGCCGTCCAGCGGCAAGCGCCACAGCAAGGCATCGGGCTTGAGCCGCGCCCCGTGGCAGGCGGGGCATTCGGTGTAGCTGCGGTAGCGCGACAGCAGCACGCGGATGTGCATCTTGTAAGACTTGCTTTCCAGCCAGTCGAAAAAATGCCGCGCCCCATACCAGTAGCGCGGCCATGAAGCATCCCAGCTTTTCCATTTGTCGTCGCCTTCGAGCGCCCAGCGGCGATGCTCGGGCGGCAGGTCGCGGAAAGGCACATCGACCGCAACACCGTCTTTCGCCGCCATGCGTATCAAATCGTCCTGGCACTCGCGGAAACTTTGCGTCTGCCAAGGCTTTACCGCGCCTTCGGCGAGCGTTTTTGATTCATCCGGCACGACGAGGCCGAAATCCACCCCGATGACCCGCCCGAAACCCCGGCAGGTTTCGCATGCCCCAATCGGCGAATTGAACGAGAAAAGCCCCGGCGTCGGGTCGCTATAGGCGATGCCGCATTCGGCGCAGTGAAGCCCCGCCGAATACGGCCACGCTTCGGCATTTTCCGCTTCCCCGGCAAACACCGTGAGATGCCCTTGACCACGTTGCAGGGCGGCTTCCAGCGCCTCGGCGACGCGAGCCGGGTCGGCGCTGGAGAAGCGGAAACGATCCTGCACCACTTGCAGCACATCCCCCTGTCCGCCTTTCTGCCGCGCGTGGACGCGGGTGTAGCCTTGCGCGGCCAGCAGCGCGGTCACTTCTTCGGCAGTGAAATTCGCGGGGACGGCAAGGGGAAAACAAACCGCCAGCCGGGGGTCGTTTGCCGCGTCGCTGCGTCTGGCAAGGTCGGCGGCAATCTCCGCCGGGGTGTCACGCCGCACTGGTTTGCCGCAAACCCGGCAATGCAGGCGAGCGGCGCGGGCGTAGAGCAGCTTCAGGTAATCGGCCAGCTCGGTCATTGTTCCTACAGTGGAACGCGAGGTGCGCACCTGCCCGGACTGGTCGATGGCGATGGCGGGCGGCACGCCGTCGATGCGCTCGACGCGGGGCTTGTCCATGCGCTCCAGAAATTGCCGCGCATAGGGCGAAAAGGTTTCAACGTATCGGCGCTGCCCCTCGGCATAGAGGGTATCGAACACCAGCGAGGATTTTCCCGAACCGGAAACACCGGTGACGACCAGCAAGCGGTTCAGGGGCAAATCCAGTGACAGGTTGCGCAGGTTGTTCTGACACGCGCCATGAATGGCGATATGGGGAGCGCGGGAATCGTCGCAGGGCATGGCGAGCGGAAATGAAATGGGAGCCTTCCGGCTCCCTTGAAAAACGGAATTCGCCCAGCTTACCGCAAATTATTTGACGCGGTTACGGTACTCGTCAGTGCGGGTGTCGATTTCGATTTTGTCGCCGATTTCGACGAAGGCGGGAACCTGCAATTCAAAGTTGGTGCCGATTTTGGCCGGCTTCATGACCTTGCCGGACGTGTCGCCCTTGACCGCCGGTTCAGTGTAGGTGACTTCGCGCACGACGCTGTTCGGGAGTTCCACCGAAATGGCTTTCTCGTTGTAGAACACCACTTCGCAGACCAGCCCTTCTTCAAGGTACTTGAGGGCATCGGTCATGTTTTCCGCTTCGATTTCGTACTGGTTGTATTCGCCGTCCATGAACACGTACATCGGGTCGGCAAAGTAGGAATAGCTCACTTCCTTGCGGTCGAGGACGACGATCTCGAACTTGTCATCAGCCTTGTAGACCGCTTCCGCTGGCGTGCCCGTGAGCAGGTTCTTGAATTTCATCTTCACGACGGCAGAGTTTCGGCCCGACTTGTTGTACTCGGCTTTCTGAACAATCAGCGGGTCATTGCCCACCATGACGACGTTGCCGGAACGGAGTTCTTGTGCGGTTTTCATGCTATGAGACCCTTGGCCGGACGCGCCGCCCGATCCATCAAAAATTTGAAGAGGCGGGATTCTATCCAGTTTTTCTAGGTAAGTGTCGACAAATTGCTTCAACGTTGTTACAAGGCTCGCCCGCTCGCTCAGGGCAGCGCACCAGCGACGCGCGTGGTTTTCCAGTTCAGGCAAGGCTTGCGCGAACGCGAGCCACGCCGCCGCTGTTTCTCCGCGCCCGTTCCATGCCCGCCAGAACGCGGCCAGCGCATTGGCGGCTTCTTGCCGCAGCCCAACGCAAAACAGCGCAAGGAAGGCTTCGAGCTTGACGAAATGGGCATCTTCTTTTTGCGAGTAGATGTTCCACACGAAAGGCCGCGCCGCCCATTGCGCCCGCACAAAAGAATCTTCTCCCCGCACAAAATTTATATCGCATTGCCAGAGCAATTCGTCATAGCCATTTTGATCCGTAAATGGCAAGGCGACGACGCGCAGCGCCCCGCGCTCGATTTCCCCGCCAATCGCCAGCGCCGTGCCAAGCGCCTTTTCCACCCAAACCAGCGCGCGCCCTTCGGGAACCAGCAGCAGCACGGGCCGTTCCCCTTGTTCCCAGCAACGCAGCAAGTCTGAAAGCCCAAAAGGCTCGTAAGCGAACAGCGACACGACGAGCGTATTTTCAGAAACGGGGTTTTGCGTGAATGCCCGCAGCCACGTTGCGCGAGCCTGTTTTTTTAGCAAAGCGTCACGCCGGACAAGAAGTCCTTTTTCCAAAACCAGCCCGCCCAAGCCTTCGATAAATCCCGGAAAGAAGAAAAATTTTTCAAGCGCCAGCGACGGATGCGGGGAAGATAGCTTGTGGCATCCGCGAACCCACTCTTCCGCAGACAGATATTCGAGGTTGATCCACACGGGCTTTTTTTCCTTCTCCGCCATCACCCGCTCAAACGTCGCCGGCAAATCGCAGCCAAACGCCTCAATCACTACATCGTGTGGTTCCGCCTCTGGAAAAGGCTCTATCCAGCGGCGCAGTTCGACACCCTCCGCCCTCACGCCATCCTGAACCGCAGCAGGGCATACTTTGGAGAGGGTATGCCAATCATCGACCCAAAGCCGGGCATCAATCGAATATTCGGCGGCCAGCGCCCGCGCCAGCCTCCAGCACACGCCAATGTCTCCGTAGTTATCGACGACACGGCAGAAAATGTCCCATTTTTTTGGGTTGCGGAAACTTGGCTTCATCTGGATAAATCAGTGAACGGACAGGGGACACGATGTGGACAACGCATTCTATCCAGCGAGATGACAAAAAAATGGACATTTCCCACACACTCGACAGCCCTGCTTATCAACAGACTTATAAAAGGCTCAAACAGGCGGAATGACGGCAGTAAAAAAACTTATCCACAGAAATTGCCTAGCTGTATACATAGTTTTCTTTTATTTATTAAATAATTAAATAAAAGAAACAAGGAGACTAATTATGACTTATCCATAAAAATTTTATCGCAAGAAAAAAGCTAGAATGCCGACCTCTTCATCTTTCATGGAATTTTCTTGCAGTTCGAGCATCTCGTCGAAGTGAATGGCTCAGAGGCTCCTTTCGCGTTGAGCCGGGAAGCACTGTGGTCTGGCTTGCTGCGCCGCGCGGAAGATGCCCGACCCTTCCTGCCGGGGCTTGAAAGCTGCCGGATTATCGAACGGCAAGCCGACGCACTGGTCAGGGAACTGCGTTTTGGGCAATCCTTGGTGCGTGACAGGGCTTGCTGGCATTCGCCAAACTGGATTCGTTTCGAGGCCGACACGGCGCAAGAGCATGCGGGAGGAAGCCTGACAATCAGCATCGAAGAATCTGAGGAGGGAAAACTTTTTCTGCGTTTTTGTTATCTTACAAACTCATGTGAGGCGGATGGCGAAAACCAGAAATACTCTGATTTCATACGTTCGGCTTGGTGTCAATCCGACTTTGATACGCTCCATGTCATCAGAAAAATGGCTTCATCTGGAAAACTGCTTTGAGCAAAGGATACTTTCATGTGGTTCAGGAACCTACAAATCTACCGCCTTCCCGCTGGATGGGACGTTGCGCCCGCGCAGCTCGAAACCAGTCTGAGTAAGCGGCCGCTCCAGCCCTGCGGCAATCAGGATATGGAGTCACGCGGCTGGGTATCGCCGCGTGGCAATGACGCGCTGCTGCACATGGTTGGTCGGCAATGGCTGCTTGCGCTGGGCGCGGAATCGCGGCTGCTGCCTTCTTCCGTCGTGCGGCAAGAGGCCGAAGCCCGCGCGGAGGCGCTTGCCGAAAAGCAGGGCTACAGGCTTGGCCGCAAGCAGATGAGGGAATTGAGCGAGCAGGTGACGCAGGAATTGCTGCCGCGCGCCTTCATCCGCCAGCGCCGCGCCTTTTTATGGATTGACCCGACAAACGGGTGGCTCGGGGTCGACGCGCCGAGCGCGGCGCGGGCTGAGGAAGCCCTCGAATGCCTGCGCGAGACGCTAGATGATTTTCCGCTCGCGCTGCTGCGGCCTGCCCGTTCGCCCGCCTCGGCAATGGCCGACTGGCTGGCCTCTGATCCGCCTTCGGGCTTTACCGTCGATCGGGATTGCGAACTGCGTTCAGTCAGCGAAGAAAAGTCGACGGTGCGCTACGCCCATCATCCGCTTGATGGCGGCGAAATTCGAGACCATCTTGCCGCCGGAAAATTGCCCACGCGGCTGGCATTAACATGGAACGACCGCGTCAGTTTTGTGCTCACCGACAAACTGGAACTCAAGCGCCTCGATTTTCTCGATGTGGTGCGGGAAAGCCTTGGCAATGAAGATGACGCGGATGCCTTGTTCGATGCTGAACTCGCCTTAATGACTGCGGAACTTTCGCATCTGCTGCCCGCGCTCGTCGAGGCGCTTGGCGGAGAACTGGCCTAATACGGGGGAAGCCGTTCAGCGGTCGGGCATTGGGTCGCTGGAGGTTTCCTCGTTTCCGAATTGCATCGTGTGCAGCTTTGCGTAATGCCCGTTTTCGGCAAGCAATAATTCGGTGTGGGTTCCGCGCTCAACGATGCGGCCTTGGTCCATCACCAGAATCATGTCCGCCCGTTCGATGGTCGAAAGGCGGTGTGCGATGACCAGCGTCGTGCGCCCGTGGGTGGCGTGTTCGAGCGCGTTCTGGATGTGCCGCTCGGACTCGCTGTCGAGCGACGATGTGGCCTCATCGAGAATCAGGATGGGCGCGTCCTTGAGCAAGGCGCGGGCAATCGCCAAACGCTGGCGCTGCCCGCCCGAGAGCATGACGCCGTTTTCGCCGATGAGGGTGTCGAAGCCCTGCGGGAGCCTGTCGATAAACTCTCGCGCGTTGGCGGCTTCGGCAACACGCTCCACTTCTTCCCTCGACGCGCCCGCCAGTTCGCCATAGGCGATGTTTTCCGCCACAGAACCGTTAAAGAGCGTCACTTGCTGGGTGACAAGGGCGATATGGCGGCGCAGGTTGCGCAAGGTGTAGTCGGTCACGTCGATGCCGTCGATCAGGATTTGGCCGTGCTTATGCGAATAAAAACGGGGAATCAGGCTGGCGAGCGTCGATTTTCCGCTGCCGGAGCGACCGACTAGCGCCACCATCTGACCGGGGGCAATCTCGAAATCCAGCCCGTCAAGCACTTTCTGGGCGTGATTTGGATAACTGAAAGCCAGCCCGCGAACGGAAATGTGTCCTTCTACCCGTTCGCGTTCGATGGTTCCGGTATTGCGTTCGGACGGCTCATCGAGCTGGCTGAAAATGCTTTCCGCCCCGGCGATGCCTTTCTGGATGGTCGAGTTGATTTCCGACAACTGGCGGATTGGCTTGGGCAGCAGCCCCGCAGCGGTGAGATAGGCCACAAGCTCGCCCACGGACGAATCGCCGCGCAGCCACAGCACCAGAAAAAGCACCCCGGCCATGACCGTGTAGATAATCAGTTGCAAAAGCGGCGTGTAAGTCTCCTCCGTGCGGGTCATCTTGAGCTGCTTTTTCGTGTTGTCGCGGCTGGCCTGGCGGAACCGCACCGATTCGTATTCTTCTCCCCCGAAGCCGCGCACGACCTTGTAGCCATGGATGGTCTCGGAAGCGACATGGGTCACGTCCCCCATTGCCGCTTGTATCTTATGGGCCTGCCTGCGGAACTTGCTGCTGGCGTTGGCCACCAGAAGGCCAATCAGCGGCAGGATGGCCACCATCACCAGCGTGAGCTTCCAGTTCATCCACAATAAATAGCTGAAGAGAAAAATAACCGTCAGCCCTTCGCGGATCATGACTTTGATTGCGCCCGTGGCCGCGCCCGTGACCATCGTGACATTAAAGGTGATGCGCGAAATCAGATGGCCGGAGTTATGGCTGTCGAACCAAGCGTTTGGCAGCACCAGCAGCTTGTCGAACAGGGCGAGCCGCAGGTCGTGCACCAGCCCGAGGGAAACTTTGGACAGGAAATAGTTGCCGAGAAAAGAGCCAATCCCTTGCCAGAAGGCAATGATGACAATCATCAGCGGAACCGCCTGCATCAAAACGAGTCCGTCCAGCAGCGGGATGCCGCGCAGGACGGCTTTTCCCGGATCGACGAGTCCGTCGACGAAATATTTGAGCACCCCCGCCAGCATCGGCTGCGCGGAGGCAAAGATGATGAAACCGGCAAAACTGACGAAAAACAGCCCGATGTAGGGGCGCACATAGCCGAGCAGGCGAAAGTAGATTTTGAGGCTGGAGGCGGCGGGAGACATTCAGGCTTGCCCGGATTCTTTGGAGAGAGGCTGCTCATGCAGGCGTTCGAGCAAGCGGCGCATCGCAATGCCGCGATGGCTGAGGCGGTTCTTATGCGCGGGTTCGAGTTCGGCGGCGCTCTTTCCCAGTTCAGGCAGCCAGAAAAGTGGGTCGTAGCCAAAACCGCCCTCGCCACGTGGGGCATTGAGGATGATGCCGTGCCATTGGCCGTCCGCAATCATTGGGCAAGGGTCGTTGGCGTGGCGGACGAGGACGAGGCAGCAGCAATACCATGCGCGTCGCTCGTTTTCAGGTATGCCTGAGAGGCGCTCAAGCAGAAACAAATTGTTGCGCTCATCGGATTTTGGCTCTCCGGCAAAACGCGCTGAATGCACGCCGGGCGCGCCTCCAAGCGCCGCCACGCAGAGGCCGGAATCGTCCGCGATGGCGGGCAGCCCCGTCACGGCGGCGGCATGCCGCGCCTTGGCGAGCGCGTTCTCGATGAAGGTGAAATGCGGCTCTTCGGCCTCCTCCACGCCGAGTTGGGACTGCGAAACGATTTCTAGCCCAAGCGGCGCGAGCAGGGCCTGCATTTCGGAGGCTTTTTTGGCGTTGTTGCTTGCCAGCACCAGTTTTTGGCTCATGGCAGGCTTGCGGCGAGCGCGGCGCGTTGGGCATCGGCAATCTGGCGGATGCCGCTGGCGGCCAAATCGAGCAGCGCGTCGAGTTCAGCCCGCGCAAACGCCTGTCCCTCGGCGGTTCCCTGTATTTCAATGATTCCGCCGGAAGCGGTCATGACCACATTCATGTCGGTATCGCAGCCGGAATCCTCGGCGTAATCGAGATCGAGCAGGGGGATGCCCTGGACGATGCCGACGGACACCGCCGCGACTCGTTCGCGCATCGGATGGACGGCAAGCTGGCCGCTGGAGACCAAACGGGAAAGGGCATCATGCGCGGCCACGCAAGCGCCGGAAATGGACGCGGTGCGGGTTCCGCCGTCCGCTTGCAGCACGTCGCAGTCGATGATGAGCTGCCGTTCGCCCAGCGCCGACAAATCAACGGCGGCGCGCAGGCTGCGGCCAATTAGGCGCTGGATTTCTTGCGTGCGCCCGCTCTGCTTGCCCTTGGCGGCTTCGCGGGCGCTGCGGGAATGGGTCGATCTAGGCAGCATTCCATATTCGGCGGTGAGCCAGCCTTGGCCGCTGCCCTTGAGAAATCTGGGTACGCCTTCCTCGACGCTGGCGGTGACGAGCACCTTGGTCTCGCCAAATTCGACCAGCACTGAACCCTCGGCGTGGCGGGTGTATCCCCGCGTAAAGCGGATGGGGCGCAGTTCGTCCGGTCGGCGCGAATCGGCGCGCGAAAGAGGCTGTTGTGTGCTCATTTGCTGAATTTCTGGATGGCGGCGTTGATTTCCTGAATGGCCTGCTCGATGTCGTCGTCTGAAAAATCAGCGTCTTTCTTTGAGGGATGCGCCCGCTGGAACGAATCCATGCGCGTCGTGAACCCGTTGCTCATGGCCATCGTCTGCGTCGAAACGATATGGGTCAGATCGAGGCTTTCTTCCTCTCCTTCGCGCCAAGCCATCGCAATCAGGGACAGGTTGTCGCAGCGATCCCCGGAAATCGCCTCGGCCTCGGAAAGCAAGCCGGGAACCGCAATCATCGGGGTTTCCTTTGTCAGACCGCGCAGCATGCCTTCGTTGCCTAACGGCCCCCAGACACCGTCCGTGCAGAGCGCCAGAATATCCCCGCTCTGCAACGGCGTGCGGCGCGAAAACTCAATTTGCGGCACATGGGTTCCGCCAAGGCAGGAATAGACGCGGTTGCGTCCCGGATGGACGGCGGCGCTGCGCACGTCGAGCAGCCCTTGGTCGACCATCAACTGCACCCTTGAGTGGTCGTGCGTCTGGAGATGGATGCGTCCGTTGCGCAGCAGGTACAGGCGGGAATCGCCCGCGTGCGCCCAGTAGGCAAGCCCGTCTTGGACAATGCAGACCACGAGCGTGGTGCGCGGCGCTTCGCGCAGCCCTTTTTCAAGCGAGTAATCAACAATGGCGTGATGAGCCTGGGTGATTTCGCGGGACAGGAACATTCCGGGGTCTTGCAAAACGGGCTGCGCTTCGCGCTGGAAAACGTGCGTCAGATATTGCACGGCGATGTGCGCGGCCACCTCGCCATGCAGATGACCGCCCATGCCGTCGGCAAGAACCATCAGCAACGAATCACGCGAATAGCAGTGCGCGATGCGGTCTTGGTTGGTCTTGCGCTTGCCGATGCGGCTTTCCTGAAAAATGGTGAATTTCACGGTAAATTTCCCTCAGCCCTTGCCGATCGACGATTTTATTTTTGACAGGATGCTGCCAAACCGGCTTTGCGGCTCAGGCTCCGATCTTTGTGGTTTCCGGCTCAGGTTCTTCTGCAAGGCGTAAACGCTTTGCGGGCGTTGCAGCGGGTCGAGCACCAAGCACCAGTCGACCAGTTCGAGAAGCTGCATAGAATATCTTCCGGCATAGGATTTTGCCAATGGGATGAACAGGTCTTTTTTGTTCCGCTCATCCGAGCGCGGCGGGGCGGAACCGGCGATGCAGGCGTGCATGCTCGCTCCCACGCTGTAAATGTCGCTCCACGGCCCGAGCCGCTCGCGGTCGGCATAATGCTCGGGAGAGGCGAAACCGGGCGTATACATCGGCTTGAGCATCGCCTGCTCCTGCGCCAGCGTTTGCCGCGCCGCGCCAAAATCGAGGAGCATCGGCGTGCCGTCGGCGCGCAGATAAATGTTTGATGGCTTGATGTCGAGATGCAGCAGCTTATGGGCGTGCACCTCACGCAATCCGTTGAGCATGCGGATGAACACGTTGCGGATGAACTGTTCGGACACCTGCCGATGATGACGCTGGATGTACTCATGCAAGGTGCGCCCACGCTCGAACTGCATCACCATGTATACAGTGCCGTTGGCGCGAAAAAAATTCAGCACCCGGACTACGTTCGGGTGTATCAGCCGGGCGAGCGAGCGACCTTCCTCGAAAAAACACTTCATCCCGTAGCGGAAAGCCGGAAGATTGTCATCGGGCACTTGTGGCGCGATTTCGCCCGGTTTGCGCAAAGCCAGCGAATTGGGCAGGTATTCCTTGATGGCCACGGGCGTGCCGTCGGTATCGTAGGCCAGATAGACAATGGAAAAACCGCCTAGAGAAAGCTGCCGCTCGATGCGGTAGCGGTCGAGTTGGAATCCAGAAGGCAGGGCGCTGTTCGCTTGAGACGGCATCTTGTGAACGGCAGGACGGGACTTGTGTGAAAATGCTTCGACGAAAGTTGGCAGTGTAGCCGATAGCAGCCATTTCCCAGCATATCTTTGGAGTCCTATTTATGATTTATAGCATGACAGGCTTCGCATCGCAGAGCCGCGAGCAGGATGGCGCGAACATTCATCTGGAATTGCGCAGCGTCAATTCCAGATACCTCGACCTGAGTTTCCGCATTGCTGACGACCTCCGCGCCGCTGAGCCAAGCCTGCGCGAGCAGATTTCCGGGCGGCTCGTGCGCGGCAAAGTTGAATGCCGGCTCAATCTGCAAACGGCTGCCGATGCTCCCCGCGCGCTCATGCCCAACGCTGCCCTGCTCGCCCGTCTGGCGGCTACGGAAACCGCCGTGCTTGGGCAGTTCCCCAGCGCCCGCCCGTTGTCCGTGTCCGAATTGCTGCACTGGCCGGGCATCCTTGCCGACGACAGCCCCAAATTTGAGCAATTGCAGCCGCTCATCAACGCCCTGACCCGCGCCGCGCTCGATGAACTTGTCGCCACGCGTCGCCGCGAAGGCGAAAAACTGGCTTCGATGATTCGGGAACGGATCGCCAAAATGCGCGAACTCGCCGCCGCCGCCGCGCCCCGCATCCCGACCATTGTCGAAGAATACCGCGCCCGCCTCGCCCGCCGCCTTCAGGAAGTGCTCACCAGCGCCGACGAAGAGCGCATCATCCAGGAAACCGTTCTTTACGCGGCCCGCATTGACGTTGCCGAAGAGCTTTCCCGCCTTTTGGCGCATCTGGACGAAATCGAGCGCATCCTTGCCACTGGCGGCGCGTCGGGCAAGCGGCTCGACTTTCTTATGCAGGAACTCAACCGCGAGGCCAACACGCTCGCTTCAAAATCCGCCGCGTCCGACATCACCGGCATTGCGATGGAAATGAAAGTGCTGATCGAGCAGATACGGGAGCAGGTTCAGAACATTGAATGACGCCTCGCGGACAGGAGAACTTCGCCATGCAAAATATCCTCATCATCATCAACGCGCCGCCTTACGGCAGCGAACGCTGCCTCTCCGGCCTGCGTCTGGCGATTGCCTTGGCTGACCATGAGAATAAGCCAACGGTGCGCGTTTTCCTGATGTCCGACGCGACCGTGCTTGGGTTGCCCAACCAGGTTGAAGGCACGAGCAATGGTTTGCAGGGCATGGTCGAGGCGCTGGTCGACCTCGGCGCGGAGATTCGGCTGTGCCGCACGTGCGTCTTGGCTCGGGGCATCGCGGAATTGCCGCTGATTGCCGGAACCGCCATCGGCACGTTGGTCGATTTGGCTGAAATGACGCTTGCGGCGGACAAGGTCATCACGTTTTAGGGCGCTTCGCTTCCTTCTTTTAACGCCGCCAAAACGCTGGCGTAAAGACCACCAGCAGCGTGAAGATTTCCAGTCGCCCGAGAATCATCGTAAAGGCGAGCACGCTGGTCTGGAAACCGTTCAGGCTTTGGAACGTGGAAGCGGGGCCGAGAGCGCCGAGGGCGGGGCCGGTATTGTTGAGGCAGGCGACGACGGCGGAGAAGGCCGAAACGAGTTCCAGCCCGCTTGCCGAGAGCAGCAGGGTCAGCGCGGCGATGCTAATCATGTACATAAAGCTGAAACCGAGCACGGCATGCAGCACGCCTTCGCCAACGGGCTGGCCGGAGAGCCGCACCGGGCGCACGGCGTTGGGGTGCAGGGCGCGGATGAATTCGCGCCAGACCTGTTTGTAGAGAATGATGGCGCGCATCATCTTGATGCCGCCGCCCGCCGAGCCGGAACAGGCCACGAAACTGCCGAGAAAAAGCAGCCAAAGCTGGGGGAACATCGGCCATTGGGTGTAGTCGGTGGTGCTCAGCCCAAGCGAGGTCGACAGAGAAACGACATGAAAGGCGACGTGGCGCAGGGTGGTGAAAAATCCCGTTTCAATGCCGCTGTGCATCAGGTAGCCCACGAGCAGGATGACGCTGGCGGCCAGCACGACAAAGAGAAACGGGATTTCCGGGTCGCGCCGATAGGGCGCGAATGACCGCCGCGAGAGGGCGAGATAGTGG
>JAITVD010000039.1 GCA_031285965.1 Azoarcus sp. | reverse complement strand
CCATGACGCTTTCTGGCTTGCGCGACGGCCAAAGCTCCAGCTATGCGGAACTCGCCAGCGTTGTATCGAGCCTGTCGTCACAGCCAAAGCTCGACAGTTCCGATTTGTGGCGACGGATGACATTTAACGCCATGACAGGCAACACTGACGATCATTTACGCAACCATGCTTTCTTGCGTGATCGCCAGGGTTGGCGGCTATCGCCAGCCTATGACATAAACCCGAATAATGAGCCATTCGAGCGGCGTACACATGCCTTGGCGTTCCTTCCAGGGGAAAACAAGCCTTCTCTTGAACTGTGCAAAGAGGCGGCCCAATTCTTCAGGCTGGACAAGAGCCAAATTGAGCACGGGCTGAAATCAATAGGGAGCGCCCTAGGGCAATGGCGGGAGATCGCCAAGCGGAACAGATTGGCCGAAAGTGAAATTAACCGAAAAACAGCGGCGTTTGAACATGCCGACGCTGAAAAACTGATTTCCTTGTCACGGTGTTCAAAATTATGAAGACCGCCCGCATTCGGCGGCCTGGGCCTACAGCCCTCTTCTTGGCGTGACAATATTCAATCCCATCAACGCCAACAGGAACCCATGCCCCGCAGTTGGGCACCAGCTTGCCGAACAGCATGGCGACGCGGTGAAAATGAAGGTGCGCACGGGCAAATGCGCCACGGAAAGCGAGGCCATCCGCGATGGCGAGCGGGCGCTCCTTGCGAGGGATCGCGCTGTGGATAACTGGTGCAGCAATCACGCAGTCTCAGCTTACGGCGCTCGCCGTTGCCGCCGGACACGCGCGCGACCGCCCCATCGCCGAACACGCAAAGGCGCAATGAACTACCGGGGCATTTTCTCCCCGAAGGCTGGCGCAATCAATTTCCCGCTCGCAGCTCGTATTCAACGCACTCGCTGATCCATGACTCTTGAAACACCCGTTTGTTCCCGGCCAAATTGATTATGCAGTTGCCGTTTTCCTGCGCGTTGACACAAACAATCTCGATGGTATTGTCGCCTTCACGAAAATAGGAAGTGATGTCTAGGTTAGGCCATTTATCATGACAACCATCACCGCCACATGACTGATTATTATGAAAATTCCGCATTTCTCCTGACGCATACCTGAAACAGGTCTTGCTGTATCCGAATCCGGGCACGGTTCCGCAGGCCGGATTATTTCTCAGTACGGTTCCATGACGCCAATCACCTATTCCAAACATGGCGCTGCGCGTATCGTCGTAGACCTTTACGCCATTGACCCAGATCTGCCCCCAGTCATCTATATATGCTCTGTGCAAAAGAATCGAGCCAAGATCACTGCCTTTTTCAAAATGAAATGTGTAAGTTTTCGCAGTGTAAACTGGGACACTGCTTGAGTGGGAAAAAACATTGGGTATCCCTTGACTTACGACTTCCCCAGTAATTTTCCGGGCGCACTTGTGCGTCACAGGCCGGGACATCTGTTCGCATTGATAGTTATACTGCGTCCCAGCTTGGATGACGTGGCCGTAGGTGCAGGTGCCCGGCTCCAGCTTCCAGAGGCTCTCGCGGCAGCCATAGAGCGTGTCCGGGTGCACCGCCACTCCGAGGCCCACCGAGCATGAAGCCGCGCCTGTCTCCGAAAATTCGGTGCAGGTCTCCAGCGAGGCGCTCTCCGGGCGCTCGGTGGTCACGGTGGAGCAGCTTGCGTAAATCCCGTCGATGGCCCCGGCAACGGCTTCGGGGTCATTGGCGACCGTGTTTCCTTGCACAAGTATGGGGTCGCTGCTGTCGATCAGGTTCGTGGGGCGCGTGGAGGGATGCCTGGCCATCGCGTCGACCGCTTCGCAGTGCTGCTTGGTAATGGGGTCGGTCGATTCCAGCCCGGCGCCCGTGCATTCGGTGATCTTGTTGGAGCCGCCCTCCACCAGCGGGCTTAGAACGGTATTGCCCCCATTCCAATAGGAGGCTTGGCCGGGCGGGGAGGCCGAAAAATCCTTGATGACTTCCTCGGCTTTGATGTTTCCGATGCTGTTTTTGATTTGCTGGGCATGGTTCTCGCCGCCCGATGACTTGTCGGCAGCGAAGGCTTCTTCCGGGGTCATTTGGGCAAAAGCTGGCGCGGAGCAGACGAAGGCTGCCGTGGCTAAAGCAATGGCGCGGGCGCTCCCGTAGTTCACTTCGGACACATGTTCATGAAATAGCCCATATCAAGTTCCTTGCTCGTTCCGTCAATCATAGGCAAAAGCGTCCTCGGCGTCGTGAATTTCATCCTCAGCCCGTGGCAGCCGGGCTTGCCGTGGTCGTCGACCCGCGTGATTTCGAGCAGGATTTTCGCGTCCGGTTTTTTGATCTGCTCGCGGATGTAGTCCGCGACCTGTCCCGACAGATAGGCGGACGCCTTGCCTTCTCTTGCCGCCTTCTGCATCAGGGCTTTGTAGTTGCCGTCGATCATGGGGATCGGGGAGGCTTTTGCGGCTTGAATAGTGGCTGCCGCGCAAAAGGCCAGAATATAAATAAGAATTTTTCTTTTCATTGTCCATTTCCCTCTGGCGATACTGCTTTTTCAGTATCAGGCATCCGTTTTATTTTTGGTTTGAAGTCATAAATAGGCTGAAGGACGTTTTCCATCACTTCAGAAATAACGAGATGGGCTATAATTTTCTTGCTATTGGCAAACGCTTTGATAACCCATTGCCCAGAGCTATTTTCGTCTTCCACATACACTACCGCTCCTGTAGTATAGGTATTGCAGCTTGTCTGTGCGCAATAGTCTGGCCTATACCGAGGAATCTCGCTATTTAGCCATTCCTTAACCCCTACTGCCATATTTGTAATCGAGAGGGAACTTGAAAACCCTGTTATTGCTCCAGCAAGAGCAATTGTTCCAACACCAACTGTTTTACTTTCGTAGACTCTAACAGTCTTAGTCTCTGCCGCTGGCATATCTTTTTCGTTAATCTCAATTGAGGACTCTAACATTGATGCCAATTCTTTTGAAATCCGCTGTCCTTCCAGTCCCGATATAATTAACACGCCGTTCAAATAGTATTTGGCATCTGCATCTTTTGCGTCTGCTACGGCATCAAATCCACGTAACCGAAGCTCATCGCGGAGTATTTGAGTTGCCTTGGGGCTTTTTATGAATTCGACATAAATTTTTTGTTTAAGAGTCTCTCTTGATGGAGGCACTCTCATATCCAGAACATGAGAAACTTTGATCTTTTCATCCACTGCGCTTTGATCTTTCACAGAGGAAGGCGGAGAGGGAGGGGGAGCAGAAGCGCAGCCTGCGATAAGCACAGAAAATAGCGCAATCCGTGCTCCCTTAAATCCGTCTCGCAATGTTTGCCTGTTCATCATGAAGACTCCTTTTATAAAAATAATGCAACCGCCGATAGTTTTTAAATGTTCCTCAAAAACTATTATGGCGGCTGACCCTGTTCGTAATAATTTTGCACCCGCCCGCTAGCATTAGCTGTCGCATTTTTCAGAAAGTCTTCTATCCTGGCTGTTGGGTTGATGTCCTTCAGAAACTCCGACAAATCCATCTGGTCGAATTTGAGCTGGGACAATTCATCAAGAGTAAAACCGCTACAGTCCGGGTTCTCCGCGCTGCCCCAAGATTTTCCAAGCTGCTCCCGTCCCTGTTCCTGGACGATCCGCCCCAATTTGGACGGGAAACAGCACCAGCCCTCTTTCTTTTCCCAGCATCCCCCCAAAATATCCTTGCTGCACCAATTGCCAACCCTGTGGCAGAGACCCTGGCGGCGTTTCATGGCTAGCATCATTTCTTCTTCTTCGCATTTCGACATTTCCATGATAACCATGATGACGACCATGAGGACTAGCGACCATGGATCAAATCCAACAAAAGAAAGCCCTTCTTCTACTATCGTAGCCACTTGTCCTACTGCTTGGCCTCCTTCGTACACTGTTTCATATACAACCATAGTCTCAGAAGCAAATGTAAACTCTAATCCCACAACGCTAAAATTAGTCATGAACCCTGCGCCACCCGCACCTACTGCGCCTACTGCCCCTCCTCCTGCTGCTTGACCTCCCATGGCACTCGCAAACGTATCGCCAAGTGCTTTCATTCCATTTGAGTACAGTGCGTTATAGACATAGAATGATCCATATGTATATATTGCCGACCCACCAAATTTCAACGCTGCCGTGCTTGCTTCCCGCATTACTACGTCATTTCTCGACGTTTCCCCTCCCCCTTGCGTCTTGCAGCAGTTCGCCAGCGGGTTGTCCCGGCAAAACTCCGCCTCGCCCTTGAACAGATCCAAGTTGGTCGCCTCGCGCGTCAGTTCTTTGTAGGCGATCGCCTTGGCGAAATCCGTGTCGGGGGGCGAACTCGTATCGAAGCAGTTCCCGTCGACGCAGAAAGTCTGCGTGCCGCAGTTGGTCTGGGTTGAAGTGGAGGCGGGCGCAGTGACGCACCTAAATTCGTAATCCCGGGCGGAGCAACTCCCATCGGGGCGCGTATCGACGCAGGACGTGGCCGTCTGCGTGCAGGTGGCGTCCTGCCGCAGGACATCGCAACTGGAGGTCACATTGCCCGAAGCGCACACATAGTCCTTTTGCCATTCCCAGCAATCCCTGTAGACATCTGCCCCGTTGACCTTTCGGGTCTCCGCGCCCTGCACGCAGGTTTGGGAGGCGAGGATACAGCCTGGGTTTTCGTCTATCGTCTTGCATTGCTCGGTGTTTTGCGCATCGCTGACGACCGTGTAGGAGGTATCGAGCGTCGTGACGTTCGTCGGCACGGGGTCAAGCGGCGTGGCGCACGTGTATTGGTACTCTTTGACCGCGCCGATGACCTTGTATTGTTCAGCCAGTGCCGAAGGGTCGGCTCCTTTCAGCTTCCTCATTTCCTGCGCCGACAGCCCTTCCGGCATCCCGTTCCTGAGACACAAGCGCGGGCACATGCGCGATGCCAAGCTTTCTCACCAAAAAGCCGCCTTGGTCGAAATACACTTGGAATTTCCACTGCCGAGAGAGAGCAAGCGGGCGACCTGCCACGAGAACCGCCTTCACCGCGCCCTTGTAGTGCCTGTAGAGTTCAAACGCCATACGGACTTGAACAGGGTCGCTGCCGTCAAAAAAGAACAGGTGCTTGGACAGATTGACGTAATCAAGCGGATTGACCGTCTTGCCCGCCTCGGCAATCACGTTGCCGCTGGGGTCTTGGATGGTCTGGGGAACGCGCACCATCGGATCCCAGTAGAACGTCCTAGCCTGTTCAGTCTTGGAAAGTCCCATGACTGGCTTCGGGTTTTCGATCGATTGCTTGCTGCGACCGAGCGCCTCGTCTTGGAGGCGTGCCAGTTCGCCGCTCTTTTCCTTTTCGCCAAGGACTCGGTAAATTTCCTTGAGCATGTCCGACTCTATGACCGGATACACAGGCCCCAGTCGCTCATCTGCCGCATGGGCTTGCAGGGTAGCCCAAGCATCCGCCGCATTGAATAAACATTTTTCTAACGATGAAATGCGCCGCATCCGAGGACAGTTTGTCCGAGCCGTTAGGGAACATCATTCATTCAAAGCACAGTGAACCGTGCCGAAAGCGGGCAAGCGCGTGTTCCATTGCGAGCAACCGCATATCGCCGCTTCCATTCAGGGCGAACCAAAGCCACCGCGCTATTTCGTTCGCCCAGCTTCGCCCGCGTTTATCCAGTCTTCGACAGCAAGGATGCCTTCAGGAACAAGGCGAAATGCTTTGTCGTGGGTGACGAGGATTGATTTTGTTGCGACGGCATGTGCCGCTATCAGCATATCGAGCGCACCGAGCGCAACGCCAGAAGCCGCGCAAGAGGCTCGCAAATCGCCATAGGCTGCTGCGGCGGCGCTGTCCCACGGCAACACCTGCACACGACGCAGAAATTCTTTTATTAGACTGCCAAAGGCAGCCGGATGCCCTTTGCGGGCCAGCCCGTATAGCAGTTCAGCCTGCGTGACGGCAGATATGAGAATGCTGTCCATCGGCAGCGCCGCCAGCCGTTCGCGGGCCTCGGGCGGATGACCCTTGATGACATAGCTGGCCATGTTGGTATCCAGCATGAAGCCGCTCAAAACAGATTCCTCTCTTGCGCGGGCAGGTCTTCGCGCTCCGCCATGAAATCCAGCGGAATCTCGGTTTGCTCGGCAAGCTCAAAGAACTCTTGCCAAGAGGCGGGCTTGGCCGACAGCACGACCTCGCCGCTAGCGGGGTCGCGGCGAATGAAAACCTCCGTGCCTGGAAAACGAAACTGCTTCGGGAGCCGTACCGCTTGACTTCGACCAGTCGTAAAAAGTTTGGCGGTTGCTGGCATTTTTTACCTCCCAACAATAGTTACCACCGATATATATCAAACAACGCAATATATCAATGATTGCGACCACACGACATTGCGCTCGCCTAATTTGGGCATACCCATACCCGCCACGCAAGCGCAGCCTGCCCGCTTCGTTCGCCCAGCGTCCCCCGCCCTACTTCACCCGCCTCACTTTCGCGCCCAGCGCGATGAGCTTTTCATCCAGGCATTCGTAGCCCCGGTCGAGGTGGTAAATACGCTCGATGGTGGTTGCGCCCTCCGCCACCAGTCCGGCAATCACGAGGCCAGCGGAAGCGCGCAGGTCGGTGGCCATGACGGTCGCGCCCTGTAGGCTATCCACGCCTCGCACCATCGCCGTGTTGCCGTCGATGTGGATGTCCGCGCCTAGCCGCTGCAATTCGACGGCATGCATGAAACGGTTCTCGAAAATGGTTTCGCGTATCGTGGCCGCGCCGCTGGCAACGCAGTTGAGCGCCATGAACTGCGCCTGCATGTCGGTCGGGAACGCTGGATAGGGCGCTGTGCGCAAGCTGACCGCCGTGAGTTTCTTCGGGGCTTCTATATGGATGCTGTCCGCCTCGCAGCGCACCGCGCAGCCCGCCACGCTCAGCTTGCCGATGACGGCATCAAGGCTGGACGGCTGCGTTCCGGTCAGCCGCACCTGCCCGCCCGTAACCGCCGCCGCGCAGAGGTAAGTGCCTGTTTCGATGCGGTCGGGCATGATGCGGTGCCGCGCCCCGTGCAGGCGGGAAACGCCCTGCACACGGATGACATCGGAACCCGCCCCAGCAATTTTCGCGCCCATCGCGCAAAGGCAATCGGCAAGGTCGACGACTTCCGGCTCGCAAGCGGCGTTTTCGATGACCGTTTCGCCGTCGGCAAGGCAGGCCGCCATCATGAGGTTTTCGGTTCCGGTCACTGTCACCATGTCGGTGACGAGCCGCGCCCCCTTGAGCCGCGAGCCGCTCACATGCACGTAGCCATGTTCGATGCCGACTGTCGCGCCCATCGCCTGAAGCCCTTTGATGTGCTGGTCGACCGGACGCGCGCCAATGGCGCAGCCGCCGGGCAGGCTCACGCTGGCCTGCCCGCAGCGCGCGGCAAGCGGCCCCAGCACGAGGATGGAAGCCCGCATGGTCTTGACCATTTCATAGGGCGCGACGGCGTTCGTCAGCCCGCTGGCATCGAGCGTCACCGTGCCGCCGTCGCGTTCGGCCTTAACGCCCATCTGCGCGAGCAGCGCCAGCAGCGTCGATACGTCTTTCAGTTGCGGCACGTTGGTGAATGTCACCGGCTCGGCGCTCAAGAGCGACGCGCACAGAATGGGCAGGGCGGCGTTCTTCGCGCCAGACACGGCAACTTCGCCCATGAGGCGCTGCCCGCCCTCGATCAGCAATTTATCCATTTTTTATCCTTGTCCAGAAATTTGCCTAAAAATCATCGGGATAGTTCATCCACGCAGCTTATAGCCTTTTTTCAGCATCAGCATTGCCAGCGCCGCCAGCGCCGCGAAACTGCCGCCGATGACCGCCAAGCTCAGCCAAGGCGAGGTGTCGGACTGGCCGAAAAATCCGTAGCGGAAGCCGTCAATCATGAAGAAAAACGGGTTGGCGTGGGAGATTTTCTGCCAGAGGGGCGGCAGGGAATGAATGGAGTAGAACACGCCGGAGAGCATGGTGAGCGGCATGATGAGGAAGTTCTGGAAGGCGGCAAGCTGGTCGAACTTTTCCGCCCAGATTCCCGCGATGACGCCAAAGGTGGCGAGCAGCGCCCCGCCCAGAATGGCAAACGCCAGCGCCCAAAGCGGCTGCGCGAGCGGCACGTCGACAAAGAACATCGACATCGCCCACACCCCAAGCCCGACAAGAAGCCCGCGCAGCACGGCGGCCAGCACGTAAGCTCCATAAAAGACGCGGCAGGACAGCGGCGGAAGCAGGATAAAAATAATGTTGCCCGTAATCTTGCTCTGAATCAGCGAGGACGAACTGTTGGCAAAAGCGTTCTGCAACAGCGACATCATGATGAGGCCCGGCACGAGGAACGCGGTGTAAGGCACGTCGCCATACACGGTGACGCGGCGGTCGAGCACTTGGGAAAAAATCAGCAGGAACAAAAGCGCGTTGAGCACGGGCGCGGCCACCGTCTGAACGCCGACTTTCCAGAAGCGCAGCACTTCCTTGTAGAACAGGGTGCGGAACCCGATGAAGGCCGAGGCGCGGAAAGCGCCGGGCAAGGCATCGCCGTCAGGCATGGCGCATCACCTCCATGAAAACCTGTTCGAGGTCGGCAAAGCGGGAAAGCAGGTTCGCCGTGGTGTCCAGCGCCACAACGCGCCCCGCTTTCATCATGGCGATGCGCCCGCACAAATCCTCGGCCTCTTCGAGGTAATGCGTGGTGAGCACGACCGTGTGACCGTCGGCGTTAAGCTGTTTGACGAATTCCCACAAGCCTTGGCGCAATTCAACATCGACCCCGGCGGTTGGCTCATCCAGCACGATGACCGGGGGGCGATGCACGAGCGCCTGCGCTACCAGCACCCGCCGTTTCATGCCGCCGGAGAGGGTGCGCATGTTGGTGTCGGCTTTGGCGAGCAAGCCGAGGCGGGAAAGAATCTCTTCTATCCAGTCGTCGTTGCCGCGAATGCCGTAATAGCCGGACTGGAATTTCAGGACTTCGCGCACGGTGAAAAACGGGTCGAACACGAGTTCCTGCGGAACCACGCCGAGCTTGAGGCGGGCGTTGCGGGGGTCGGCGGCAACGTTATGCCCCATGACTTCGAGCGTGCCGCCATCCGCCCGCACCAGTCCGGCAAGCGCCGAAATCAGCGTGGTCTTGCCCGCGCCGTTTGGCCCCAGCAAGCCGAAGAATTCCCCCCGCGCAATATCGAGGTCAATCCCGGCAAGCGCCTGAACGCTGCCGTAGTGCTTGGTCAGTTGGGCGATATGAATCGCGGGTACGTCTGCCATGTTCACGCCGCGAGCGGCAGCAGGGCATCTACGCCATAGAGGCGGGCGAGCGCCAGCAGGGGCGGCGGCATCTCGCGCAGTTCAACCGCGCAGCCGCCCGCCTTTGCCCGCCGCAGCCACGCCAAGAGAAGCGCCAGCGCGGAAGAATCCACGCGGGCGACGGCGCTGAAATCGAACGCTAGAGAGCCTTCCGGCAGGTCGCGCCCAAGCCATGCGGCAACGGTGTCCAGCGTCAAGTCCCCGTCAAGCCTCACGACCGAAGGCTGAACCATTATTTGCCGCCCTGCGCCGCTTCCAGCGATTTGTTCTTGGCTTCCAGCGAGGCAATCAGCCCGTCGATGCCTTTTGCGCTGATTTCATCGCCGAAGCTGCCGCGATAGTTGGTGACAAGGCTCACCCCCGCCACGGTGACATCGAACACTTTCCACGCCGCCCCGCCCTGTTCCAGCGAATAGTCAATCGTGATGGGCTTTGCGCCGGGCATGCGGACTTCGGTATTCACCCTCACCCGCTTGTCGCCGGGATTGGCGCGAAGGGGCTTCACCTCCGTGGTTTGGTCGCGGTACTGGATGAGCGCGTTGGAATAGGTGCGCACGAGCAAGGTGCGGAAAGCCGTCGTCAGGCGCTCTTGCTGCGCCGGACTGGCGGAGCGCCAGTCACGCCCCACGGCAAGGCTGGTCATGCGGCGAAAATCGAAATGCGGCAGTACCTTTTCGTCGACCAGCGCGAGCATCTTGCCGAAATCCCCCGACTGAATCGCTTTGTCGCTGCGGATGATGGTCAGCACTTCGCTGGTAACGGTGCGCACCAGTTCATCGGGGGGCAGCCCCTCTCCGGCGGCGAAGCTGGGTGAGACCGCCAAAAACGCCGACAGCGCGAGCACGGCGCGGGCAAAAAGTCTTTTCATCATGGGTTCTCTCCTGTGTCCTGCGCAGCGTCGCCGCCTTCGTCTGAATCGAAATCCTCGTATTCTTCGAGCGGCGGGTTGCCGTCATGCACGTTGAAACGGCGCTGCTGAATGTAAAAATCGCGGGCAAAACGGTATTTGTCGAGCGTGCCTTCATCGAGCGTGCGCTCAAGTCCCAGCATGTTCGCCCGCCCGTTGATGGCGTTCAGCCCTGAGAGGCCGTAACGCACCGTATCGTCGTGAACGATGGGATTTTCATAAGGCTGAGACCAAGGCGAATTGCCCGCCCAGTCCGCCGGAATGGCTGCCGCGTCACGCAGCATGCGCGGTCCAAAGAGCGGCAGCACAACGAATGGGCCATCCTTGACCCCCCATACCCCCAAGGTCTGCCCGAAATCCTCGTCGTGCTTGGGCATTTGCGCCTCGGAGGCAATGTCGAGCAAGCCGCCGATGCCCAAAGTCGAATTGAACACAAAGCGCATGAGGTCGTTCAGCGCGTCGGCGGGCTTGCCTTGCAGCAAGTTGTTGACGCCGATCCAAGGGTCTTGGAGATTTCCGAAGAAATTGCTCACCCAAGTGCGCACTGGCGCGGGCGTCACCGCCTTGTAGCCTTTCGCCACGGGTTTCAGCGCGGCATTGTCCAGTTTTTCGTTGAACGAAAACATGGCGCGGTTGTACGGCTCCAGCGGGTCTTCCGCCGGAGCGCCCGCGCAGCCCGCGACAAGCAAGAGGACGGCAGAAGCGGAGAAGATATTTTTTTTCATAACGCAAAACACTTTTTTAGGTTCGTTCAGCGCGCCGGGGCAGGAGGAGGCGGTGGCGTTTCGGCGGCTTTGTTGAACATGAATTGGCCGATGAGCTTTTCCAGCACCACCGCCGACTGGGTAAACATCAAGGAATCACCCTTCTTGAGAACTTCCACGTCGCCGCCCGCGTCCAGCCCGATGTATTGCTCGCCCAGCAGCCCCGAGGTGAGGATGGAGGCGGTCGTGTCCGCCGGAAACGCGTAGTCCCCGCTGATGTCGAGCCGCACGGCGGCGCGGTATTTTTTCTGGTCGAGCTTGATGCTCCCGACCCGCCCCACCAGCACGCCCGCGCTCTTGACCGGAGCGCGGACTTTCAGCCCGCCGATGTTGTCGAATTCCGCCATGACGGAATAAGTTGAACTGCGCGGCATGTCCGAATAGCTGCCTACCTTGACCGCCAGAAAAATCAGCGCGGCAAAGCCCAGCGCCACGAATATTCCTACCCACAAATCGAGCGTCGTCCGACTCATCAAAGACCCCGGAACATGAAAGAAGTCAGCACAAAATCCAGCGCCAGAATCGCCAGCGCCGAATACACTACGGTGCGCGTAATCGCCCGCGACACCCCTTCAGCCGTCGGCTGGCAATCGTAGCCTTCAAAAACCGCAATCCACGATACCGCCACGCCGAACACAAAAGATTTGATGACGCCGTTCAACACGTCGTAGCGGAAGCTCACCGCCGCCTTCATCTGCGACCAGAACGCGCCGTCATCGACCCCGATGGCCACCACGCCAATCAGCCAGCCGCCGAAAATTCCCATCGCCGAGAACAGCGCCGCCAGAAGCGGCATCGAAATCACCCCGCCCCAAAAACGCGGCGCGACGACGCGGGCGAGCGGATTGACCGCCATCATGTCCATCGCCTGCAACTGCTCGGTGGTTTTCATCAGCCCAATTTCCGCCGTCACCGCCGAACCCGCGCGGCTGGCAAAGAGGAGCGCCGCCACCACCGGCCCCAACTCGCGCAGGAGCGACAGGGCCACCATGATGCCCAAGGCATCGCTTGAACCGAACCGCTGGAGAATGTCGTAGCCCTGCAAGCCGAGCACCAGCCCCACGAAAAGCCCCGACACCAGAATGATGAGCAGCGAGAGCACGCCGCTGAAATAAATTTCCCGAATCGTGAGCGGCAGGCGCAAAAACGATTGCCCCGAATAGCGGAACAGCGCCAGAAAAAACCGCGCCGCAAACCCGAAGCGCCACACGCCGTCAATGGCCATCGCGCCCAGCTTGCGCAGCCCCGCAGCCATCGCGCTCATGCCGCCGCCCCATCAAGCAAGCTCTCCAGCGGCGGAGCCGGATAGTGGAACGGCACGGGGCCGTCCGCTTCGGCATGGACGAATTGCCGCACGAAGGGGTCGTTCGACGCGCGGATTTCTTCTGGCGAGCCTTGCGCCACAATCACGCCGTTGGAAAGAAAGTAGACGTAATCGACCAAGCCGAGCGAAACCTGAACGTCATGCGTCACCATGATGGAAGCCGCGCCGAGCGCGTCATTCAGCCGCCGGATAAGCTGCCCGGTAACGCTGAGCGAAATCGGGTCTAGACCCGCAAACGGCTCGTCATAGAGCATCAGCATCGGGTCAAGCGCCACCGCCCGCGCCAGCGCCACCCGCCGCGCCATTCCGCCGGAAAGCTCGGCGGGCATCAGCGCCCGCGCGCCGCGCAGCCCAACCGCGTGGAGCTTCATCAGCACGAGGTCATGGATTAGCTCGGCGGGCAAATCGGTATGCTCCCGCAGCGGAAACGCCACGTTGTCGAACACGCTCATGTCGGTAAACAGCGCCCCGAACTGGAACAGCATTCCCATGCGCCGCCGCATCGCGTACAGCCCGCGCACCGAAAGGGCGCTCAAATCCTGCCCATCCACCGCGACTTTGCCCGAACCCGCCCGCAACTGCCCGCCAATCAGCCGCAGCAGCGTCGTCTTGCCCGAGCCGCTCCCGCCCATGATCGCCACCAACTGCCCACGATGCACGGCAAGGTTGACGCCCCGCAGAATCTCGCGTTCGCCATAGGCAAAGCGCACGTCCTGAAGGCAAACGAGGGGATGGCTGGAAATATTGGAACTCACAGGCTAGAAATGTCTGGCGCGGACATAAAAAAGGCGATTCTATCGAACAAAGCCAAAAGAGGGTTGATAATGGAACGTTGCAGCCATCCGAGGCTCCTCATCGGACGCGCCTTTTTGCGCAAAAACACCACAAACGCATGAACGCTCCGCCGTCAGAACCCGTCCGGCTGTCCGGGCTTGCTCCGGTTTTCGACGCGGGGACGCGCTGCCTGATTCTGGGCAGCTTTCCGTCTCCTGCGTCGCTGGCCGCGCAGCAGTATTACGGGCATAAGCAGAACCACTTCTGGAAACTGCTCGGCGCGATATTGGATGAACCGCTCTTTGCGCTGCCTTACGCCGAGCGCCTACAGCACGTTCTGGCGCACCATATCGGCATCTGGGACGTTTACCGCGCCTGCGTGCGCCCCGGTGCGCTCGATGCCAGCATCCGCGCCGGGGAGGCCAACGATTTCGATGCCCTGTTCGCGCAGATGCCCGCGCTCAAACGCCTTTGCTTCAACGGGCTTTGCGCGGCGAAATTCGCCCCGAGGCTCATGCGCCCAAATTTGGAAACGCACATACTGCCCTCTTCCAGCCCCGCCTACACGCTGCCTTTTGCCAGCAAACTGGAACGCTGGCGGGCGGCAATCCGCTGACGCGCCCGCCGCGATATGTCAGCCCACGCGCGCAAAAGCGCGGTCGATTTCCACGCGAAGCGCCGCGTAATCGCGCACCACGGAAAATTGCGGAAACTCTCGCGCCACATTTTCCGGCGGACAGAACAGGATGCCGCCGTGCGCCGCGCCCAGCATCGCCGTGTCGTTATAGGAATCGCCCGCCGCCACGACGGTGAAATTGAGTTCGCGGAAACGCTTCACCGCCTCGCGCTTCTGGTCGGCCATGCGCAGGCGGTAGTTTGTAACCCTGCCGTCGGCAGCGGTCTCCAGCCCATGACAGAACAGCGTCGGCCAGCCAAGCTGGCGCATCAGCGGATGGGCGAATTCATAAAACGTATCGGAAAGAATCACGACCTGATACGCCTCGCGCAAATCGTCGAGAAACGCCCGCGCTCCCGGCAAAGGCCCCATGTCCGCGATGACTTCCTGAATATCCGGCAGCCCCAAGCGGTGCTTTGCCAGAATATCCAGCCGATATTTCATCAGCACATCGTAATCCGGCTCGTCGCGGGTCGTGCGCCGCAGTTCCGGGATATTCGCCCGCCCGGAAAATTCAATCCAGATTTCGGGAACCAGCACCCCTTCAAGGTCGAGACAAACGATACGCACCGAGCAACTCCTGAGCCTAAATGGTTGAAGGGCACGATTCTAGAGCGTTTTCAACGCAAGTTTGCCTATTTTTGCTTCGGCCTCAAAACCGGCGGGAGAAGAAAGCGTGACATGCGTCCGGTCATGACGCGCTCGAATGTGAAGCCTTTTACGGACAGCGCCCGTGCGGGCAACTACCTTTTCGGTACTGTTTTTACGCCCGTGTGCCACTCATCGTCATTCATGATAAAGAACGTCCCCCTCTCCAAGCTCCGCGTCGGCATGTTTGTGCACAATCTCAAGCGCGGCTGGATCGAACACGACTTTTTGCGCAACCGCTTCCTCATCGACAGTGAAAAAACACTGCAAAAGCTCCTCGCCCTAGGCGAAGGGGAAGTCAGCATCGACACCGAGCGCGGCATGGATATTGATGCCGATACGCCGCGAAATCCGCAGCCGCCCGAACCGTCCAAAGAAACGAAAAAGCCCTCCGCGCCGCGTCCGCCCAGGCTCGGCGAAGAGCACCGACGCGCGAAAAAACTGCACGCGGAGGCCAACCATATCGTGCGCGGCATGATGGGCGATGTCCGCATGGGCAAGCAAATCACCGTCGAGCAGGTCGAGCCGGTTGTCGAGCGCATCGTCGATTCCATCTTTCGCCAGCAGAACGCCCTCCTGCCGCTGGCGCAACTGAAAAACCACGACGATTACACTTTTCAGCACTCCGTCTCGGTCTGCGCGCTCATGACCTCGTTTGCGCGCGCGCTGGAACTGCCACGCGAAATCATTCGGGAAATTGCCACCGGTGCGCTGCTGCACGACGTTGGCAAGGCAACGATTCCCGACCCCATCCTCAACAAGCCGGGCAAGCTCACCGACGCTGAATTTGAGCAGATGAAAACGCACGTCGTGCAAAGCAAAATCATCCTAGAAGCCACGCCGGGCATCAGTCCCATTGCGCTCTCCATTGCCGCGCAGCACCACGAACGCTTCGACGGCAGCGGCTATCCGAACCGGCTCAAGGGCGAGGCCATCGACCGTTACGGCCAGATGGCCGCCATCGTCGATGTCTATGACGCTATCACCTCGGAACGCTGTTACCACGAAGGCATGCCGCCCACCGAAGCCCTGCGCAAGATGCTCGAATGGAGCAAGTTCCACTTCAACCCGGAATTGATACAGGTTTTCATACGCTCGGTCGGCATCTATCCCACCGGCTCGCTGGTGCGGCTGGAAAGCGGGCGGCTCGCCATTGTCGACGAACAGTGCCCGGACAACCTGACGGAGCCGTGGGTCAAAATCATTTTCCACACACGCGGCCACTACCTGAAACCCGAGCGCGTTGCCCTGCGCCACTCGCAAGACCGCATCGCTGGCTACGAAGATTTCAGAACATGGAACATCGACCCGGCGCAATGGCTCGCGCAATGAGCGCGGGCGCGGCACGCCCTTGATTAGCAGAGCCTATCTAGCACCTGCCCCGCCCTCTCCAGCAAGCCGTCGCAATCGAGCGACTCCACCGGCATCCCCTCGCTGTAGCCATATGTCATCAACAGCACCGGCGCGTTGGCGGCGCGGGCGGCGAGCGAATCGTTGCTGGAATCGCCAATCATCAGGGATTCTTCCGGTCTCACGCCCAGCAGGTCGCAAGCGTGGCAAATCATGGCGGGATCGGGCTTTCTCGTTGGGAGCGTGTCGCCGCACACCACTGCCCCGAAATAGCGCGAAAAGCCGAACCGCTCCAGCAGCGGCAAGGTAAAAACGGCGGATTTGTTGGTGACGACCGCCATTTTCATGCCACGCGCCTCCAATGCCGCGAGCAGTTCGGGAACGCCGGGATAGGCGCGCGTGGACTGCCCGCTGACGCGCAAATATTGGCGGCGGAAAATCTCGCGGGCGGCATCCGTTTCCGCAGCGGAAGGCTCGCCGCTTTCGGCAAGGCAGCGTTGGATGAGGTCATGTACGCCCTTGCCCAGAAAACTGCGCAGAAGCTCTTCGCCAAGCGCGGGACGCCCCAACTCAGTCAGCATCGCGTTGGCGGCCTCCGCCAAGTCGGCAACGGTGTCGAGCAAGGTTCCGTCGAGATCGAACAGGATGGCCTTTGGCGCGAAACGCCCGCTCATGCGCCCACCGTAGCGAGTTCGCCGCGCAGACGCGCAATGACCGTATCGTAACGGTGCGGGTCGGCCTCGCGCCCCGCCCCGAACACGGCGGAACCGGCCACGAAGGTATCCGCCCCGGCGCGGGCAATCTCGGCAATGTTGTCGGCCTTCACGCCGCCGTCGATTTCGAGCAGCAGACGCCGCCCGCTTTTCCGCTGCCACGCATCAAGCCGCTCGCGGGCGGATTTCAGTTTTTCGAGCGTGCCGGGAATGAACGCCTGCCCGCCGAAACCGGGATTGACGCTCATCAGCAGGACGAAATCAAGCCGATCCATGACATGGTCGAGCGCATGGAGGGAGGTGGCAGGATTGAGCGCCAGCCCCGCTTTTGCGCCGCCCTCCCGAATGAGGGCGAGGCTCCGGTCGACATGCTCGGACGCTTCCGGGTGAAAGCTGATGAAGTCCGCGCCCGCTTCGATAAACGCGGAAATCATCCGGTCTGTCGGCTTCACCATCAGGTGCACGTCAATGGGCGCTTTCGTCAGCGGGCGGATGGCCTTGCACACCAACGGCCCAAACGTGAGGTTGGGGACATAATGGTTGTCCATCACGTCAAAGTGAATCCAGTCCGCGCCAGAGGCGAGCACGTTTTCCACTTCTTCGCCAAGGCGGGCGAAATCGGCGGAAAGCAGGCTGGGGGCAAGGCGATACATGGGAAACCCCGGAAAATTCGGTCAATGGGGGATTCTACCCGCGTCCCGCCAAGCCCGCGCGGGCATTCAGAACTCGATGATTTGCCCGCGCATGAGCCGCGTTGGCCGCAGTTTCATGTTCAGCGCGGCAATCTGTTCCATGATGCGGTCGGCCATGCCCGGCTTGAGATGGCTCACATACACTTCGGGCGACACGGTCAGGTCGGCAAGCATGGTTTCCAGCATGCCGGGGCACAGGTGGCGGGAGGCGATGGCCATTGTGCGCATCTCGTCCGGGAACGCCGTCTCGATGATGAGGTGGCGCAGGGACGGACAGGCGTTGATGGCGGCAATCAGTTCGGGGCAATAGGTCGTGTCGCCCGAATAGACCAACTGCGCTTCGCCGTTATCGATGAGCCATGCCGCGCCGGGAACGGTATGGAGCACGGGCAGCGCCGTGAAGGAGCGCCCCTCTATTTTCAGCGTCTCGCCAATCTGGACAGGCTGCAAGCGCAGATAGGAAAAGCGGCGATCCGGTATGGCGGTGAAGTCCGGCCACACCAGCCAGTTGAATACATGCGCGCGAAGGATGTGCAGCGTCTCCGGCGTCGCGTAGATCGTGACCGAGTGGCAACAGGCTTCGCCAATGGCATCGACCAGCATGGGAATCGCGGCAATGTGGTCGAGATGGGAGTGGCTGACGAACACATGGCGAACCTGGCGCAGTTCGTCGAAAGACAAATCGCCCACGCCCGTCCCGCAGTCGACGAGCACGTCGCCGTCGACGAGGAACGACGAGGTACGGGAGTCCTCGCCGCCAATTCCGCCACTGCAACCTAGTACTTTCAGTTTCATGAACCTTCTTCCAAGCAGCCAACGCGAAACATTGCTTTTTTTCTCTTTCTTATGGGAAGAAAACTATCCCCCGTCCAAATGGCGGGCGGTGAAAGAAATCACGCCGGATATGTCACGCTAAACTTATGTTCCTGAACGCAGGAAAAATTCCATCTTTATTCCCGCCATTTCTATGATGTCGTGCTCATCCAGCTTACGCGCCTGCGCATCAAGCTCTTTGCCATTGACCAGCGGGTGAACCTGCCCTTCGGCATGGGTGATGAAATAGCCTTTTTCGCGCCGCGTAATGACCGCGACCTGATAGCCGGGCTTGCCCAGCGTCGTCACGGGCTTGCTCAGCTCAAGTTCCTGCCCAGCATTGACACCCGTCAGCACTTGGATGACGCCGAGGTGCTCCAGCAGGTTTCCGAGCGAGGTGCTAGCGGTTCCCATAGGCTGCCCGCTCCGGGTGCGAACCGTGCTCGTCCCCACAGGCAGCGGCTCCGCCGGATTGACCGTTCCGACCTCAAAAGGCTTCAGGGCGGCGGTATCGACCAATTCCGTTGCGGATACGCCCAAAGTCGCGGTATCGACCAAATATTTGATCCGGTATTTGCCAAGCTCTATTACGTCATTGTTGCTCAGCGCGTGTTTTTTGACCGGCTGCCCATTGACGTAAGTTCCGTTGGTGCTATTCAGGTCTTCCAAAAAAGCGTCGCCCAGAATCCGGGTGATGACGGCATGTTGCCCGCTGATGGAAAGGTTGTCGATCTGAATATCGTTGACCGGCTTGCGGCCAATCGACGTGCGCTCCTTAGAGAGCACGATTTCTTTGAGCACCAGTCCGTCCATGCTTAAGATCAACTTTGGCATCGCTTGCATCCATTCATGTTTAACCTGCCGACGCGCTCCCTCGGGCGCGTCAATTATTGTCGTGCCGGGCTGGGCGCGAACCACGCGACGATAACGGAAACGTTATCGCGCCCGCCAGCGGCATTTGCCGCTTCAATCAGGCGAGCGGCCACTTCGTCCGCTTGCGCGGGTGCACCGAGCATATCGGCGATTTCAGGCTCGTTCACCATGTCCGTCAAACCGTCCGTACACAGTAACAAACGGTCTCCCGGTTTCAATGCACAAATACCGGAATCAAGTTCTACTTCGTCATGCACGCCCAGCCCGCGCGTGAGCAATCCACGGTAAGGATGGTTTTGCGCCATTTCGGCGGTCAGCCGTCCGGTATCGACGAATTCCTGCACGAGAGTATGGTCACGCGACAACTGCGCCAGTGCGCCGTCACGCAACAGATAGAGGCGCGAATCGCCCACGTTCAGGTAAATCATCCTGTCCGGCTCAAGCAGCGCGCCGATGAAAGTCGCCCCCATCGAGTGCGTGGCCTCGGACTGCATCCCCGCGCGGCGGATGGCGCTATTGGCGGCAACGACGCTCGCGGCAAGCTCTGCGGCGTAATCGGGAGCCGCGCCCTCCGCGACGCCCTCCTCCGCTTTGAGCAACCTGTCCAGCACGTAGCTGATCGCCAGCGCGGAAGCCAGATCGCCCGAACTGTGCCCTCCCATGCCATCGGCTAGCAACAGCCATCCCCGTCCGGCATCGACCCAGAACGCATCCTCGTTGCGGCAACGAACCAGACCTGTATCCGTGCTCGCGGCACATTCAAGCATCGGCGCTTCCTTTGGGCGTTTTAGCGGCAAATGGCATTATTCCGGCACTTCCGAACAGAAAGGGGGGTTATTCTAATGGATGCGCCCCAATAGGCTTGATAAAGTTGGCATCTATTCTTCCCGTCTGCCTGACACAGCGACAATGCTGTACGATAGGCGGATACTTCAGCGTTGGCTTATTCCGTTTTCCCCAACAACTATGAATACAAGACGGACAGGAATTACCTTTCTTCTCGCGGGCCTATTTGCCGTCGTCTGCCTGCATTCGGACGCTTTTGCCGCGCCTAGGGCCTCACAGACGCGGCACGCCCCGCCGCCCAGCGATTCAAGCGTGGCAAATATCGAAACCATCCTCAAAGATTACAAGGAAAACGAACAAAAACTGCAAAATCGCATCCGCGACCTTGAAGAAGCGCAGCAAAAACTGCTCGAACGGACGGTCACGCAGTCCGACGAACGGGAAAACCTCCAAAAGCTGCAAGCCCGTATCTTTGACCTCGAAAACGAACGGGCGCAACTGCTCGAACAATCGCAGTCCGACGTTTCGTTCAACTGGCTGCTGGGCGGCGCTTCCCTTTTCACGCTGGCGCTCTGCGTCATCCTCTTGCTGCGCATGAACAGGCCGAAAACGGGCATCGGCTCATGGCCGCAGCCGGAACCTACCGCGCCTGCGGAAGTTTTCCCCGCGCCCGCCACGGAACCCGCCGCGCCATCCCAGCCCTTTTCCACTCTGCCCGACTGGGATACGGCTTCTCCCGCGCTCAATTTGCAGAGCTTGAAAAGCCTAGCGGCAAAAGGCGGGACGCCGTATCGCTCCCCGGCCATCGAACTGGCAGAAATCATGCTGAGCTATGGCCGCGTCAACAGCGCGGCGGAGGCTTTGGCGAATTACATCGAGACCAGCCCGAAAGGGGCTTTCGCGCCTTGGCTCAAGCTGCTTGAGGTCTACCGTGCCAACGGGCAGCGTTCCGAATTCGACAAAATCGCCCATAACCTGAATAAAACATTCAATGTCTGGACGGTCGACTGGGATAATTTCAGCGATTCTCTCGCGCCGTCGCACGGGCTTGATGCCATGCCGCACATCATGTCGCGCCTGCAAAAGCTATGGGACACGCGCGAATGCCAAGCCTACCTGCAATACCTGCTGCGCGACACGCGGAGCGAGACCCGGCAAGGCTTCTCGCTGGCCGCCATCGACGACATTCTTTGCCTGAGCGACGTTCTCGAAAGCCATCTTGGCCCCTATACCGGGCCGCCCAGCGATTTCGACGATGATTTCGTGGCGGATACAGCCCCCGTCACGGAAAGCTCGCCTCTCCATACGCCAACGGAAATCAAACCGGATTAGGCAAGTCGAGGAAATCCGCCGCCAGCCCCAGTTCGTCGCTCAGATGCCGCGCAAGCGCCTGTATGCCGTAGCGTTCGGTGGCGTGGTGTCCGGCGGCAATGTAGGCCACGCCGGATTCCCGCGCCAGATGGGTCGTCTGTTCCGTGATTTCGCCCGAAACATACAGGTCGGCTCCGGCGGCGACAGCCTGCTCAAACATGCCCTGCGCCCCGCCGGAGCACCACGCGATGCTTGAGACCACGCGCTTGCCGTCGCCCACGAGCAAAGGCGCACGCTGAAGTTTGGCTTCCAGCCGAGCCGCAATGTCGCCCGCCCGCAATCCGCTTTCCTGCGGCCTGCCGATCCAGCCAAGCTGCTGGTCGCCGAAACGCCCCTCGCCCTCCCAGCCCATTTGCCGCGCAAGCTGCGCGTTGTTGCCCAGCACGGGATGCCCGTCGAGCGGCAGGTGATACGCGAAGAGCGAAATGTCATGGCCGAGCAGCGCCCCGAGCCGACGGCGGCGGATGCCAATGACGCGCCCATCCTCGCCCCGCCAGAAATAGCCATGATGCACCAGAAGCGCGTCGTAGCCGCCCGAAACCGCCGCATCGACCAATGCTTGGCTGGCCGTGACCCCGCACAGAATCCGCCGCACTTCGGGGCATCCTTCCACTTGCAGCCCGTTTGGGCAATAATCGTTCCAGCGTGCGGCTTCCAGCAAATCGTCAAGATATTGGCGCAATTCATTGAGCTGCATCATTTTCTCCATCTGTTCAGAACCCGTTTTTTCCGCTTCATGTTTCCATTATGCGTCGCTTGTGGTTGATTTTTGCGCAGGCCGTCACAATCAGCGTCGCCGCCCTGTTCGTCGTGGCGACGCTGAAACCGGAATGGCTGCGCGGGAACGGTTCGGCTGCCGCACCGCCGGTAACTATCCTCGAAGCCGCACTGTCTCCGGGGGAGGCGCTGCCCAATGCCAATCCTGATGCCGTCTCCTATGCGGGTGCGGCACAGCGGGCATTGCCCGCCGTCGTGCACATCTACACCCGGCAAGCGGCCAAAGTCCCCAACCATCCCCTGATGAACGACCCGGTTTTCCGCCACTTTTTCAGCACGCCGGAGCGCACCGGGCTAGGTTCCGGCGTCATTATCGACCCGCAGGGCTTTGTCCTCACCAACAACCACGTCATCGAGGACGCGGACGAGATTGAAGCCGTCCTCAACGATGGGCGCAAGTTTGAAGCCCGGCTCATTGGCCGCGACCCGGAAACTGATTTGGCCGTACTCAGGCTCACCGACGCCCAATCCCTGCCTGTCATTGCCTTTGCCCCGGCGGACAGCCTTGCCGTGGGCGATGTGGTGCTGGCCATCGGCAATCCCTTCGGTATCGGGCAGACGGTCACGATGGGCATCGCCTCGGCGCTGGGGCGCAACCAGCTTGGCATCAATACTTTTGAGAATTACATCCAGACGGATGCCGCAATCAATCCCGGCAACTCGGGCGGTGCGCTCGTCGACGGCGCGGGGCGGCTTGTGGGCATCAACACGGCGATTTACTCGCGCTCGAACGGCTCACGCGACGCGGACGCACCCTCCGGCGGCGGGCTGGGCATCGGTTTTGCCATTCCCGTTTCGATTGCGCGCAAAGTGCTCGAACAGATCATCTCGAACGGCGAAGTCGTGCGCGGGTGGGTGGGCATCGAAATGCGCGAAATCACGCCCGAATTCGCGCAATCCTTTGGCTTCCCTTCCGCGCAGGGCGTGCTCATCTACAGCGTCCTGCATGGCAGTCCGGCGGACAAAAGCGGCGTGCAGCCCGGCGACGTGCTTGTCGCCGTTGACGGGCAGGAAGTTCAGGCGCCCCGCGAAATGCTGGATCTCGTGGCGGCGCTGCCGCCGGGGCAGGTCACGGCTTTCCGCCTTCTACGTGGAAAAAGCACAATCGAACTGAAAATTCCGGTTGGACGCCGCCCGCCGACAACGGCGACTCGCTGAAAAAACCATTCGGCTTGTATTGTCAATGACTGTTTTCAAGTGAGTAAAACGGCTTCAAAAAAGGGTACAAATGCGCCCTATGTATGGTTGTTAGCCGTTTTCGGGGTGGGTAGTATAAAACCATTACCATCCCTCTAAACGTGGCTAAATGTGTGACAAAAAGCCTATAACCACGCCATTTTCTGACTGTGAAAAAGTGGTAACTGTCAATACCTCGGCGTTATGCACTTGCCCTTGTTTTGGCGTATCGCTGTGGTATAATATTGGATAGTAGGTTCGTCTTTGCAGGACAAGGTGAATGAACATTAGGAGGAAATTGTAATGCCTGAAAAATCAAATTTACCGCAATTCAAATATAGTCCTAATTGTTATGAAAATGGTATTTTTCAAATGACCAAAGCTGATGAGATAAAAATATGTGATTGCTGTAGGCAAACAACGGATGTTTACTACAATGGACCTTTTTATAGTAGAGTCCGCATAAATATCCTCTGCCCTTTCTGCATAGCGAACGGAAAAGCCGCAGAGAAATACAACGGGGAATTTCTAGCTTATACATCAATCGAGGGTATTTCTCCTAACCCAAGCGAGCCACACACTTTTCACAATGAAGAAGCAATCAATGAAGTTGTTACGCGAACGCCCTGTTATTCTGCTTATCAACAAGAGGAATGGTTGGCGCATTGTAATGATTTGTGCGCTTTTGTCGGCTATGTCGGTTGGGATGAAATAAAGAACCTAATAAATGAATTTGTAGATTTAGAAGTTGATGTAAATAAGTTTTATTTTAGCATAGTTGGCAAACTCGGATATAATGCTCTATCTGAAAATCTTGCTAATGGTGGTGGACTACAGGGATATTTGTTTCAATGTTTACATTGCAACAAATACAGATTACATATCGACGCTGATTAAGGCTGTTCACAGCGAGAGGTAGAAACACATAAATGCTCTAGCATAATCCATTTTCTACACCAAAGGCGAACCGCCCTGCCCTTTTCCTATTCCCTGTCGAGGCTAGGGGCGCGGGGCGCGTAGCCCCGCAAGGGCTGACGATAAGCACCGCGCCAGTGTAGCCGGTTTTGCCGTAGAATGAAGCTGACGGAAGCGGGGAACAGGATTGTCTTTTATCCTGTTCCCCGTTTTCGGCGGCGCAATGCCACGGCAAAAATTCAGAGTGGCAAGGGTTCAAGAGTGGAGATTTTTCCGCACCCTTTGCGGAAAAATACTACTCGTCCCTTGCGAATCTGAATAGGCGAAACGGACGGCTATAGCTCCATCTTATGTGACCGCTTGCGCTTCTTTTCTGGTTGCTGTTCCTGCTGTTCTTCCCGCAATTCATCCCGCAGTATTTCGTCTACATGGCGGCGGATAGATTCCACTTGCTTCACTTCTTCTTTAAGCGCGGTATACTTTCCATAGTGCGCTTTTCTCTCGCCCTCCAGCTTCGCTCGCTCCGCTTTCCAGTTTTCAAGTGGGCGGCTTGTCGGCTATCTCGGTTTTCAGCCAATCCCGCAATTTACTAATCCACACTTTCAGTTGCCGTATTTCTGAATTGGTAACAGCGGCTTCACGGTTCATATCCCCGCGCTCGGTGACAATCCCGCGCCGCTCCATCTGAAATGCCGCCACGCCTAAATGCACGGTTGGAACAATGTCGATTTCCTGTCGCTCATCGCTTCGGTGGTCTATGCGCTCGGCGTGGCCTGCCTGCTCTAAAAAATGGTTAGCGGTTTCAGCCCATGCCGCCCGCCATTCCTCGACTTTGCTATGCTCGCTCCAGCCGGTGGCGGGAACAGATTTACACTGGTATTGCCGCTTGATGGGGTCATAGATTTTGTTGCCGTTCTCGTCAAGGGTGTATTCCTTTCTCTGCTTCGCGCCCCATGTGCCGTCTTGCTCAATGGGGCGCATGGTGAGCAAGATATGTGCGTGTGGGTTTCCGTCACCTTTATCGTGTATACAAACGTCGGCACACATACCTTTATCCACAAAATTTTTACGCACAAATTCATGGACAAGATTTAGCTGTTGCATATAAGTTAGTTCAGCGGGTATTCCGATTTCAATTTCCCGCGCAAGCTGTGCGTTTTTCGCCTTTTCGATTTTCTCTACCGCATTCCAGAGGGTAGTGCGGTCTTGATATTCCGGCGGGGCATACTCCGGCAACAGGATAGCGCGGGCAACCACGCCGCCCTTGCTGGTGTAGTCATGGGTAATGCCATCATACTCGTTTTTGATAAGTTCCCCCGCCCGATAAGCCGCCGCCGCAACCGCTGATTTGCCTTTGCCACGGCTGACTATTTTAATGCTACAGTGATAGATTGCCACGCGCCGCGCTCCTTTCTTAGGGTTGAAAAATCGCCCTCTGCCTGTTATACTTTAGGCATGGGCGATTAGGGTATCTTTATATTTGGTTCGCCTTTGTAGGATTAGGCGTACAACTACGCAGGGGAAAGGTTGGAATTTATGAATATAGGTCAACTTGTGTTCGACGAAAATATGGAAATGTATGTTGATATTGAACTAGGCCGAGTGCGCCTTGTTTTGTCGGATGGTCTTTATGCTTATGAGGAAGAGCTAACCGATGTATACAAGGAAAAGATTGTTGCTTTTCTCGACAGGCCATCTATTTCCACATGGTACAAGAAAGCGGTACAAGCCATTATGGACAGAGGTAAACAGGTGTATGGTATAGAAACTATGGAAAAAGACTTGAAGCTTCAAAGCATTTTTATCCTGTTTGAACAAAATGAGGCTCCGCTTTTTGGTCTTGGTTTTAGAACTGAATTTGACATTGAGCATGGTTGTGGCCTTAAAATCAGCGGCGAAGATTTTGAGGTTCGTGAGGTGGGAACTGCCGATGTGGCATTTTGCTAACATGGCGTATTGTTTCACAATATATACCAAAGGTGAACCAATCCTCGCCGATGGGCGCGGGGGATTGCTCCCCCGCCGTTTTCTCTTTCGTGCCGATAGGCACGAAACGCCCCCGGCAGGGCGCACAATACCACGAATGTGGTATATAAGTGCGCCCTTGCTTCTAGGCAAGGGTTAGGGCGTTAGCCCGTGCCTTGCGCCGTTCCCCTCGTCCGCGCCCCCGGCTTTGCCGCCGCTCTGCACCGTGTCTGCGGCTTCTGGCGCGGCGTTGGCGGTGTTCAGCTTTTGGTAGTCTGCCAATATGCGGCGGGCAAAATCCGTGAGCATGGTCTTTTCAAGAAAGGCTTTGAAATGCTCGTCTGTTAAAGGAATGGTGTCGGGCAACAGGCTTTCAAGAAGCCCCGCCCGCTTGCAAAGGCGTTTCGTTCTGTCCTTGCGTTCCTGCACCTTTTGTGCCTGTTCCAGTTCCTTTTGCCGCTTTTCAAGCTGTGCAATCTGCGTTTGGATTTCTGCGATTCTCTCGGTTTTTGTTTTTGCCATGATGTGGTTCTCCTTTCGGTTTTGGGTATAAAAAATCAATCGCTGTATGAGCGATTGAAGTTTTTTGGGATTGTGGTATATTTGGGTTGAGTGAAGAATAGTGGGATAAGGCGAACTAACCTTTTTTATGGAGGACAGCCATGCAGTACAATTTGAAAATGTTAGAGGGAAAGAAAGAGCCTGTTAATCTGGACGAAATGTTATCATATAGATTTGGAGATGGAACATCTTTTCCCACGTCATATATTGAGTTTGCGCGCCAGTATGGGTTTGGCCTTACCTGTGGGGAATTTTTAATATACATTCCAATGGGTGGATATTGCGACAGCTTTTTTAGTCAAAGCTGTGCCATTAAAGGCACATATAGCGATGTGTTAGGAAATCCAAACGATGTGTGGTTTGATATTGAACCAGATGTGGATTTTGAAAGACTAAAGAGGCTGATTCCTTTTGCAAGTAGTGATAACGGGAATTATTTGTTTTGGGATTCAGCGCGGACAGTTCCTAACGAAATGGACATTTATATAACTGATTTTAGAGGACTGGGTTTCGTCAAGGCAGCAAGTAGTCTGTATGAGTTGATAGAAAAAATGACAGACCCAAAGCAATTCAAAGAGGTATTTCCACTTTTCTATCAAGAGGAATTACCGGCAACTTTCATGCCTTTTCAAAAACATGAAGATTAGCGGGATATTGTTAATTGGTTTTGAAAAGAGGAATAACACTATGCGCTTTCGCGATGCTTTATATCAAGGCGAAACAGAGTTTTTCCTAGAAACTGACCAATCACACCTAAGCCGCACAAAGCTGCCCTCACACAAAAGCACAAGGGCGGCTTTGGAATGGAAATGAACGGAATGGATAGGGTTTGCATATCATCAGCTTGCCGTTCTCTATATACCGTTTTTCTGCGGCGGCAACTCGTATGCCGTACCTTGCAGAATCGCCGTCTTCTCCGCTTGCTCGGTGGCTTTCTTCGCAGCCACT
>JAITVD010000031.1 GCA_031285965.1 Azoarcus sp. | reverse complement strand
CGCGCGGGGCGTCGACCTGGCCGCGCAGGGCAGCTTGTCCGTGGCCGCCCGCGAGGGCATCGCGCTCTTCGCCCACGGGCGTGGCGCGTCGGATGTCGGCCCCGGCCGCGAGGCCGGCACCGACCTTTCGCTCGGCGGGCAGGCCAGATACGCGGTGCGGCTGGCCCCGCCCGGCTACCTCTACAACCTGATCGAGCGCAAGGGAATCAAGTACTGGCAAAGCTACCTCGTGCTCGAAGACTCGTTCCTGTACCAACTGTCGGACAACGCGCCGCCGCAGGTCATGCCCGAGTTCAATTGCGCGCGGGATGTGTGCGGCGTCGACGCCTCGATGATCGACATCCCGCAGGCAGATGAGGTCCAGAACGCCTGGCTGCTGTACTCGCCGAGCGCCATGACCGCCGCCAAGCTGGAGGAATACAGGAAAAACGCCGCCGCCTATGGCAGGCAGGGCAGGATGCAGCCCTTCAGCCCCGCCGGCTGGCTGGCAAAAGACACGGAACAGGAACATACCCTGCTGGCGGATGAGGTGCTCAAGACGGCTGCCGAGTACGTGCTGTTCGCCCAGGAAGGCGCGGCTCGCGCGGCGCCGCTGGGCAAGCTGCTGGAACAGCAGATGATCCCCGCCACGTTGGACGCCTACGCGGGCGGGTCGCCGCCGGACGCGGCGGGCCGCTACGCCGGCCGGCTGGGCAGCCTGTACAACACGATGAAGCGCGACGGCTACGGCGCGGTCGTCGCCCACGACCCGATCGGCATCACCCAGGCGCTCAACGACTTCCGCAACGCCCCGCTGGAGAGCCTGCAGGGCTACCTGGCCGCCACCGACGCATTCGGGGCCAGCAACCAGCGGCGCATGGAAATATTTGAGGCCATCGAGGAAATACGCGTCGGCTTTGAGCAGGGCATTATTTTTGACACGCAAAGCCGCATCGACGGCATGAGAAAGCAACTCGAAGCCAGTCAAGCGGCCTGGGATCACGATTTCAAAACGCGCGGAGCCATGATGATGGCCAATCAGAGGGAAGTCGAAGCCAAATTCAAGAAAGACCGGAGGTTGCAGGAAGCAGAATTCAAACGTGCGCTAGAAGAAGCCAAGGCCGAAGGGCCTAAGAAATGGAGAGAGAAATACGCCTCAAGGCTCGATGCCCAGGAGATGGAAGCCTTCAGCAGCAAGCTCAATGAGCACACGCGGCAAGCCTTCGCGCTGGCCGAAGAGCGTGTGCCCGACCACATCAAATGGTTCGGGTCCGAGCGGCTCAAAGCTCCTTCCGTAGAGCGCAAAAACCTCTACATGCGCGGCTTCATGTTCAACCAGGAAGATATCATCGCCTCGGCCCGGCGGGAATTCGCCGAGATCCGGGCCGCCGCCGGCGAGGTCGGGCTTGCCTCGGAGATTGACGCCGCGCAGATGCAGAAGATGACCAAGGGGCTGGTCAGTGGCTTCAAGTCCGTCGACTCCGCCTTCGACGAATGGGTGCGCAACCAGGGCAAGGAAGAATTCTCCCGCCGCTGGGTGCAATCCACCAATGCCGGCGCCTCGTCGGCAAGGCCGCCGGCAGCGCCGCGCTGCAAACCTACGGCGTCGAGGTGGTTCTCTACCACAAGGTCTCCGAGATCACCCGCACGGTGTTCCGCGCCGGGCTGGGCGGCGGCTTCGACAAGGCGCTCACCGCGTGCCTTGGCGGGCTGCTCTATTCGCGGCTGGGCAAGACTGCCGAGAAACTCGCCTTCGACGATCTCATGCTCAAAATCCCGGAGCACAAGCTCGCCGACGGGTACAAGGGGCGCAGCGCGGGGCGCAACCTCGAACTCGTCGGGCGCAAGGCGGGCAAGGTCGCCAGGAAAGTCGACGGCTCGCTGGGCAGGCTCGTCGCCGACGCGCGCCTCAAGGCCGAGGCCAAAGTCAGGCCGGCGCTGAAGTATCTCGCCGGCAACTCAAACCCGCCGACCAACAACTACCACCAGGCGCGCGTCGGCGTGCTGCTCGGCTGCATCGAGATGATCGCCCTAGGCGAGAAGCTCAGCCGCAACGGCCTCAAGCTGGGCGACTATGACGCTAGGGCGTGGTTCGAAATTGGCGGCTCGGTTTTCGCCGTCGGCGGCATCGTGGCCGACACCTTCTACTCGGCCACCAAGTCGATCCGTGAAATCCAGCCCTATAAGTCGATCCGCGCCATCGACCAGGGCGCGGACATCTGGCGCGGCGGGCTGAAGCTGGGCGCGGGCGCACTGGCCTCGCTGGCGGGGAGCTGCGCGGTGGTTCTGGATGTAATCAAGCTTAAAGAAGAAATAATAGATAAAGAAAAAACTGACGCAGTACTGGCGATAATTTATGGGTTTAGGCTTCTCGCCGGAGCCGGTAGCACACTGCTTATCCCCGCCATCGCGTTTTCCTATGCCAAGCCACTGTTGGAAAATATGGCCAAGGGACTCGCCGCCCAAGCTGCGCGCCGTCGGGCGCTTCTTGAAACCGGCGTGAAGATTGTCGCCTGGCTTCCCGCCAGAGTGCGCCTGCTCGTCTGGGTGGCGCGGTTCAACCTGGCGGGCCTTTTGCTGACGGCTGCCGAAATCGGCTACCTGTACTACAAGGACGACGATCTGCAAAACTGGTGCGAGAGGTGCACCTTCCGCAAAAACAAGCGGCTTACAAACATTTTTAACGCGCCTACAAGCAACTACTACGCCGATGCAAACAAGGAACTCGAAGCATTGCACAAGGCGTCGCAGGCCGTCGGCATCGCGGGCGGGGAGGAGGAATGATGGGACAGGATCAAAACCATGACGACAGCCAGCCCTTTCTGATTGAGGGCAAGCTGACGAACCTGCACTGGGAACTGGGGCGGGAGAACCTGCTGGCCAAAATTCACAAGCATTACAGGGGCTCGTCCGTGGTTACGGGCGTGGGCGCGGCGGTGGGCGACCTGTTCGGGCAGGTGGCCAATTCGGCGATGCTGGCGATGTACGACGGCGAGGACACGCAGAACTTCCTGTGCCTGATCAACGACGAACCCGCTTGCGGGCAATTCGGGGGCGCGGAGTACCTGCCGGAAGGCGGGAATGTCAAGGCCGTGGTGTCGCGGCGCGACGGCGTGCTGGTTGTCCATGCGGCGATGGACGAGGCACGGGAGATGGTCTGGATCAACCACCCCTATGGGAAGCGGGCGGAGATGTGGGAGAACGTGAAAATAGGGTTATCTTTTTTTCTGTGGAACAACATCTTTTTTCCATATTATTTTTGTTTATTAGCGAAAAAGGTGAGTTTTGGGATGATTTCCAGTTTTTTTATTGGTGGGAGGGGGCTGTCTGGTCATGATCCTCTGGCCATTCAAGGACCTGAGCGGCATTGCCAGCTCGAGCACGGAATACTTCCGCCTGCTCGGGTTCGAGAAGCCCAGCCTGGTGAACCTGAATTTCCCGTATTTCTCCGAGATGCTTGCCAAAGACGGGGAGCCGCCCGAAGAGTGGTGGGACATAGACGAATACCAATACCGCGACATGTTTTCAGTGAGGGCTGCCGCCAAGGCCGGAAAAGCCAGATTGATTTCCCCGAAGCGCGCCAGGAAGAAAAAGTGAGCCAAGACCATGACGGCAACCAACCTTTTTTGATTGAAGGCAAGCAACTACCCGTACCACTCCACGTCAGGCATCATGGATTCTGAATTCCAATTCTACGTTCGCGTAGTAGGTCTCGTGCTTATAGTTCTCACGTGCATTTCCCATTTCATGCCATGGAAGTCCGTTGATGACTGGTTTAAGTCCATTTTATTTATGCCTGTGCTCATGGTTATTGGTGTCGGTTTGATTGAATGGCGAGCCGGACTTGCTATAGCCGTTCTCTTTGCGGGGGTTTTCCTATGGGTCATGATATTTGGGCATCGTATATTTGTTAACGAAGAACGATATACACGGGATTTCCCGGTTTTAAAAAACCCGCCTATTGAAACTGTCAGCAGCGGGGACGGCCTTCGATTCGATCTCCATATAGCTGAAGTCAACGCCAACTTCATCATTGGAATCAGTTGTGAAACTGAAATGGATGGAACCCAATGATGATACAAACCAAATGGAAAAATATTTTCGTCGACTACGTATCAGCCAAGAAAGAATTATCGAAACAGATCGCATGGTTCACTTGTTGGCATCATGAATACTCGGGGGGGCTGCATTCGCTGTGGCGATAGCGGTCACAGCATGTGCGACATCCTAATATCGCGGTTCTGGAGACGCTGGCCTCGGTATGGCAAGAAGCACAAGCGTCAGCGTGTCGAGTTTAACTACGACGGCTGGACATCAGCTTGGCAGACGGTTTCGCCGCTGCTTGACGCAAGCGTCAAGCACAAATCCTGGCACCATTTACTTGCCAACGCCTCATGGAAAAATTCGTCGGCAGGTCAGGGGGCTGATGATCGTTATGGCTCTCTGGCCATTCAAGGGCGTGAAAGGCATTGCCGAGCCGAGTACGGAATACTTTCGTCTGCTCGGATTCGAGAAGCCCGAATCGGTGAATCTGAATTTTCCGTATTACGGCGTGGTGGAGAAAGAACGCAGGGCGCGGGGAGAAAGTTCCAACAGTCTGGGACAGTGCCTTCAAGCAGTCGGTTTCCAGCATCTACGAGCATGACAATGCAGTTTACATCGAATGGATCATGGACTGCTCGGTCAAGACGCTTTATCTGATGGTCTAGAGTCTTAATTAAACACAATTGGCGCTTTGCCTGACAGGGCTGAAAATCGGCGGCATTGCGACTACATGCTATCTATTCGTTCAGCCTTCAGAGCCTCTTTTCCATGATGTAATCATCCATCACGAAACCGCTGCCAATGTCGGTCACAATTTTGTCGCGCACACGAAAACCGTATTTCGTGTAGGCGCGGATGGCTTGTTCGTTTTGCTTGTTGACGGCCAGAATCATGGTGGGAAAGCCCTGTTCGCGGGCGAGCGCGGCGGCGTTGCCGACCAGCGCCGCGCCGATGCCTTTGTGCTGCATGTCCGGGTGGATGTAGAGCTTGTCGAGCTTGAATTCGCCTTTGCAAATCTCGCAGGCGGAAAATCCGGCGAGAGCGCCGTCCAGATGCGCTTTGCGCAGCCATTTTTGCGGGTCTTCGATTTCGTCGCGCAGGCGCGTGTGGTCGTAACGCTGCGCCAGCATGTAGTCGATTTGCTCCGGCGAGATGATTTCGGCGTAGGCGACGAGCCATGCCGCTTTGGCAAGCCGGGCGATGGCGGGAATATCGTCCGGCGCGGCGGGAAGAATGTTGATGGGCATGCGGCTCTCTTGAATAGGCATATGAAAAAAGGCAGCCTTGGCTGCCTTTTTTTGTTTCTGTTCGTAGGCTTATTTGCTGCCCGGACGTGTGAGGTTGCCGTATTTTTGACGGAAGCGTTCGACGCGGCCCGCCGTGTCGACAATCTTCTGCTTGCCAGTGTAGAACGGATGGCAGGCGGCGCAGACTTCAACGTGCAGCTCGGGCTTGGTGAGGGTCGAACGGGTCACGAAAGTGTTGCCGCAAGAGCAGGTGATGGCAACGTCTTTGTACTGAGGATGGATGTCCGCTTTCATGCTAAATCCTGTGTCGGGCGGCGATTGTGACTGCCCTGCTAGAATTGAAACCGTGCATTATCCCAAAAGAAACGCCTTCTGGCAACAGGAGCATGGAGAAAACGTGAGCTATGCCAATTCACGCATTCCGGAAAGCGCCCAGCAGGGCGTGCATACGCATCTGGCGGAACGGGTGTGCACCCATCTTGCCAGCCCGTTCCGCAAGCCGATTGCCGATGTCAGCCGCGCTGCCCGCGACGATGCGCTGGCGGGTTGGGACGGACATGCGCCGCTGATTGTCGACGCGGGCTGCGGCGTTGGGCATAGCACCATCGAACTGGCTCGAACGTACTCCGATCATTGTGTGATTGGCGTTGAAAAATCGGAAGACCGCCTGCAAAGGCGCAAACCTTATCCTGACGCGCTGATGCCGTCGAACATGGTTTTTGTCCGCGCCAATTTGGTCGATTTCTGGCGCGTGCTCGCCGAGGACGGGCTGCGGCTGGCAAGGCATTACATTCTTTACCCGAACCCTTGGCCGAAAATCGGGCATCTGGGGCGGCGCTGGCACGCGCATCCAGTGTTTCCTGACATCCTCCGTCTTGGCGGCGTACTTGAATGCCGCAGCAATTGGGCGGTCTATATAGACGAGTTCGCCTGTGCGCTGGAACTGGCGCGGGGCTGTCCGGTGGCGGGGGAGGCGTTCGAGGCGGCGCGTCCCTTGACGCCGTTCGAGCGCAAATACCGCGATTCGGGGCAATGCCTGTACCGTCTGCGCGTCGACCTCGACGCGGCTGCCGCGTCCTGAAACCGCATCAAAAAACACGGTTACGCTTTTTTCGGCCACAATAGAAAGCCCCATACCGATTTTATTTGCGCTTAATCCCATGTTCTCTGGTTCCGAACCCTCCCCCTTGCTGCTCAACGACGAAGAAATGGATGCCCTTGAGGCGGTTCTCGTCTCGGACACCGTGCCGGAAGACTGCATGGACCTCGAAATGCTCGACGGCTTTTTGGCGGCGGTGCTCCTGTCGCCCCAGCCTATCGACCGGAAACGCTGGCTGCCGGAAGTCTGGTCGGCGCACGGGGACGCGGATTTTGGAAAAGGTTCCGCCGTGCAGCGGGCAATCAAGCTCGTGCTCTCCTACCGCAACGAAATCGCTTCCACGCTTGGGCGCGAGGACAGGGATGAACGTTGGGATCCCTTCTGTTTCGCTGCCGAGGAAGGCGGCGATAAGCCGGGCATCGGAGAGGGCTGGGTTGATGGTTTTCTTCAGGGGCTAGACCTGTGGTCTGACGGCTGGCAGGAAGATTTGCCTGATGAAATGGCATGCGAGGTTCAGAATATCTTGCGGCAGATTGTCGCGCCGTGGGAGAGCGATGAGGCCGACACCGCCGATGAAGAGACGCGGCTCGGCTGGCTGGAAGCCGCGGGCGAAGCAATCAATGGCGTTTTTGTGCGCTGGCGCTCCATTGGGCTGCCCGCGCCCGAAATCATCGCGCCGTAAGTCTCCCGAGGTTTGGCTAAACATCCAGAAGCAGTCGGGCGATAATGTCGCCCCTGCGTGTCCTTGCGTAAATCCCGTTTTCCCCCGGAGCCGACATTGAGCCGCCTCAAAAACGACACCCTGCTGCGCGCGCTGCTGCGCGAACCCACCGAATACACCCCCATCTGGCTCATGCGCCAAGCGGGGCGCTATTTGCCCGAATACCGCGAAACCCGCAAGCGAGCGGGCAATTTCCTCGCCCTGTGCAAAAGTCCGGCGCTTGCCTGCGAAGTCACCTTGCAGCCCTTGGCGCGGTTCAATTTGGATGCCGCCATCCTCTTTTCTGACATCCTGACTATCCCGGACGCGATGGGGCTGGGCTTGTACTTTTCCGAAGGCGAAGGCCCGAAATTCCAGCGCCCGCTGACGCAGGAATGGGAAATCCGCAATCTTTCAGTGCCAGACCCTCATGTCGAGTTGCGCTACGTGATGGATGCCGTCGCCGAAATCCGGCGGGCGCTGGATGGCAGCGTGCCGCTGATTGGTTTTGCCGGCAGCCCGTGGACGCTGGCTTGCTACATGGTCGAAGGCGGGTCGAGCGACGATTACCGTGCCGTCAAGGCGATGGCCTACGCCCGCCCCGACCTCATGCACCACATCCTCGACATCAACACACGCGCCGTCACGGCTTACCTGAACGCCCAGATTGAATCCGGCGCACAGGCCGTGATGGTGTTCGATTCGTGGGGCGGCACGCTCTCCGATGGCGCGTGGCGCGAGTTTTCGCTCGCCTACTTGCGCAAGATTGCCGCAGGGCTTGTCCGCGAGCGGGATGGGCGGCGCGTGCCTGCCATCGCCTTCACCAAAGGCGGGGGGCTTTGGCTGGACGCGCTCGCCGACAGCGGTTTTGACGCGATTGGGCTGGACTGGACGATAGACATTGGCCGCGCCCGCGAACAGGCGGCTGGGCGCGTCGCGCTACAGGGCAACCTCGACCCCGCCGTCCTGTTTGCGACGCCGGAAGTGGTCGCCAATGAAGCGCGGAAAGTGCTTGATGCCTTCGGCCCTCATCCGGGGCATGTGTTCAACCTCGGGCACGGCATCTCGCAGCACACCCCGCCGGAAAATGTCGTCGCGCTGGTCGAGGCAGTGCACGCGCATAGGCGAAAAGCATACTAAGAACCCAAAAACCCTTGACGGGTCATGGCTTCTTCTGGCTGGCGGCGGGTTCCGCCGCTTTGACTTATGCACATCAGCGTTTTTTGTGCATTGCGCAACACTTCTTCGCGGTACTTATGAGAGCGATTCGTAATGCTATGATTTGTAACGATATTTTTTTGCCTCATCATGAAGCAGAATGTGCACTTTGTCACAGTGGCGCGAGATGCCGGACGCTGTACCCGTGTTTCCCACAAAGTTATCCACAGTAATTGTGGGGAAGCTAGAGACCTCTTTTAGCGGCAACCGCTTACCTTGGTTTACCCGAATCACCTTCAAGTCTTTCTTCTAACCGATTGAAAAATGGCTTCTTGTTAGTGCAGTGTCTGGTTTCGCGCCAGATTCCAGCGTGAAAGGCGTCTTTCTATGCCCGTCATCCGCGTAGCGGTTCCCGTCCCGTTGCCTCAGCTCTTCGATTATCTGGCCGAGGATGCCGTGCCGTCGGACATTGGGCGCTGCGTGCGCGTGCCGTTCGGGCAAGGGGAAAAAAGCGGGCTGCTCGTGGCGCTGCCCGAGACTGCCGGATTTGACCCCAAACGGCTGAAGCCGGTTATCCGCATCCTGCGCGACATGCCGCCGTTGCCGCCGGACTGGATGGAATTGGTTGAATTTACCGCCCGCTACTACCACGCGCCGCTTGGGGAAGTCGCCGCGCTGGCGCTGCCGCCGGGTTTGCGCCGTGCCGAAGCCGTCAGCGCCCGCGATCCCGACCCCGTGCTCAGCCTCACCGAACAAGGTCGCGCCGCGCTGGCGGCTCGCCGCCGCGACAGTCGGGCGCTGGCGCTCGTGAGCGAACTGGCCGCGCGCGGCGAACATGCGGATGCCCTGCGGCGCAGCGCCATCCGTCAATTTGCCGCCGCCAGTGCCATCGCCGACGCGCTTGCGCGTGGATGGCTCGCCGTCAGCAGCGCCGATGCGCCCGCGCACGGGCAGATTGGCGCACAGCCCGAACTCACCGCCGGGCAGTCCGAGGCGCTGGCGGCTTTCCGCTCCGCGCCTGCCGGGTTCAAAGCATGGCTGCTCGCGGGCGTCACGGGCAGCGGCAAGACGGAAATCTATCTGCGCCTTGCGGCGGACGCGCTGGCAGCCGGGGGGCAGGTGTTGATGCTGGTTCCCGAAATCGCGCTCACGCCCCAACTGGACGAGCGGGTACGCGCAAGGTTTCCCGCCGCCCGCATCGTCAGCCTGCATTCGGAGCTTGCCGAAGGCGCGCGGGCGCGTGGTTTCAGGCAGGCGCAAGATGGGCATGCCGACATCGTGCTTGGCACGCGGCTCGCGGTCTTTGTGCCGCTGCCGAAGCTCAGGCTGATATTGGTGGATGAGGAGCACGACGCTTCCTATAAGCAGCAGGAAGGCATCCGCTACTCGGCACGAGACCTCGCCGTCTGGCGAGCGCGCCAGCGCGATGTACCCGTGGTGCTGGGTTCCGCCACGCCATCGCTGGAAAGCTGGAAACACGCGCTGGACGGACATTATCAACTGCTGAGGCTGCCCGCTAGGGCGCTGGCAAGCGCCCTGCCCGCCGTTCGGATGATTGACACCTGCCGCGTCCGCCTTGACGAAGGCATCAGCCCGCCCCTGCGCGAAGCCATCGCCGCACGGCTCGCGCGCGGCGAGCAAAGCCTGATTTTCATCAACCGCCGAGGCTACGCGCCAGTGCTGGCCTGTCCGTCTTGCGGCTGGGTCAGCCAATGCCCGCACTGCTCCGCCAATCGGGTCGTCCACCTCGCCGACCGTCTGCTGCGCTGCCACCACTGCGGCGCGTCCAGCCCCATCCCCCGCGCTTGTCCGGTCTGCGGCAATCAGGACATCCAGCCGTTTGGGCGCGGCACGCAGCGCATCGAGGCACGGCTTGCCGAACTGTTTCCCGCTGTGCGGGTGCTTAGGATTGACCGTGACGCGGCGCGTACTCCGGCGCGGCGCGAAAGCCTCTTGGCGAGCATTGCCGCAGGCGAGGCCGACATCCTTGTCGGGACGCAGATGATGGCGAAAGGGCATGATTTTCCCCAGCTAACCCTCGTCGGAGTGCTGGGCGCGGATGCCTCGCTCCATGCCGCCGATTTCCGAGCGCCCGAGCGCCTGTTCCAGCAGTTGATGCAGGTCGGGGGGCGCGCGGGACGCGCCCAACTGCCCGGTGAGGTGCTGATACAGACGGAATATCCCGCCCATCCGCTCTACCGCTGTCTCATCGGACACGATTTCGACGCTTTTGCCCGCATGGAACTTGAGCAGCGGAACGTTGCCAGTTTTCCGCCCTTCTCGCGTCAGGCCATGTTGCGGGCAGACGCGCCGGAACTGGCGGCAGCGGTGGATTTTTTGCGCCGCGCAAGGGATGAGGCCGCCCCGCTTGCCGCGCAAATCATCCGCCTTTTCGACCCCGTGCCGATGCGCGTGACGCGCCTTGCGCGGCGCGAACGCGCCCAATTGCTCATCGAAGCCGATCAGCGCCCCGCCTTGCAGGATTTTCTTGCGCGATGGCTGATTAAGCTCCGCGCCTTGCCCGCGCCCCGCGAACTGCGCTGGCAAATCGACGTTGACCCGCTGGAGGTTTGAGGCGGGGAAGCATGGCCGATGACATTGTCAGTTTGTCCATTGAAGCTCGAAAATGACGAGGTAACAGCATGAAATCATTATTGAATCGTTGGTTTTGAAATCCTGTGCTGAGCATGTCCGGGGGATTGACGCTTGTTTCTGGATTTTTTTACTCTTTCATCTCAAATTATTTCTTATAGTACATCTCCATAATTGGAAATCGCTAATTAAATCATGTGGCAGTCGTTCTAGCGTGTTGGCATTCATAGCCGTTTATTATTTTATAGCCTTAACAAAATTGCCGATGACATGCTTATGTATTCTGGAGCGATTGTCTGTTTTTGTGTTTTACTTTTAATGGAATCAGCACATACATGTCGTCTCTATTCATGGAAAGCAGAAGATCAGAGAGAGAATAAAAAATCTGAAAATTATTTAGAGACAGCCTTTAGTCAGAGGTGTTCTTTTTTCTATTCTCTTCAATTCTTCCGTAAAAAACTCATGTGTGGTCACAGTTTTTCCGTCAACAAATCTGATGCTATATTCAGTTCTGCTTAAAGACGATTTTGACGCGATATTTTCTATAAAAAGTTTAGCGGTCGCGGCATACTTTTTGCCACGCCTGTACTTTGTGCGCAAATGATCAGCCGCTTCTTCGCGGCTGTGCGCTTTGCCGTTTCGTATAAATTTGATGCCTTCCGGCATTTTTGAAATTGAAGCAATCAGGCATTCGATTTTTATCTCTTCACTTGTTTGCGCGTATGCGCCGTCTATGAAAAAAATAAGCAGCAGTGCAAAAAAAAGTATGCCGATTTTATGCATAAAACGCTCCCCCTGTCGCGTTGCGCTTGATTGTCGCCTATGGGGCTGCGGTTCCGACAGCGGTTTTATGCGAAAACGGAAGATTCTCCCACCAGCGTGAAACCTGGGTGATGCCTGGAACCAGTTTTTGCCCCATAAGGGGCGTAAGCAGGGTAATGCCGCCATTTTTGTCCGCCAAGGAGGCAATCATGCGGATGGATTCATCCCAAGGGTGTATGGCAAGATCAAAAACGCCCCAATGCACTGGAACCATCACCTTGGCCTGGACATCGTGATAGGCGCGAATCACTTCATCCGGGAACAGGTGTGTTTTGGGCCAACCGGGATTCCAGCCGTCAATTTCAAAAAAAGCCAGGTCAAAGGGGCCATGTTCTGTGCCAATGGCGCGTAAGTGATCACTGTAGCCAGTATCGCCGCTTATAAAGACCCGTTTCCGGCTCCCCTTCAGAACATAGCTGGCCCATAAACTGCTGTTGCGCGTGGAGTCGGTTCGGCCAGAATAATGAAGCGCGCGCTCCGCAATAATATGGATGCCATTTTGGTTGAATTCGTCTCCCCAGGCGAGTTCGTGAATTTTTTCAGAAGGGATGCCCCATTTGACGAGATGCTCGCCGACGCCGAGCGGCACAATGAACTGTGTCGGCATGTTCTTGAAATAGCGTATGGTCGCGTATTCCAAATGATCATAATGGTCATGCGTAATCAGCACATAGTCAGGAAGCGGTAGATTCTCGCGCTCCAGCGGGGGAGGTCCGTAGCGCCGCACGACAAAAGGAATGGGGGCGGCATTGCCGAAAACCGGGTCAACCAGAAAACGCTTGCCTTCCAGCTCGATAATAAGGGATGAATGCCCCAGCCAGTACGCAGCCAGTTCTTCTGGAGGCGCTGCAAGTGCTTCCTTGTCGGGACTGACCGTGGGCAGAGGCGCTTCGGGGGCGTTGGAATTGGGCAGGATAAAGCGAAGTCTGCCGGCTTTGCCGCCCCGTATGCGATCCGGGTAATGAGGAAGAGCCTCGTGGTTGCGGAACGTTCCTCCCGCAAAATAGGGCAGCTTTTCATAACCGGAAATATCTTGCGGCACTTGCCCAAATTCGCGTAACGCGCATCCGGCAAAGAGGATAACGGCCATTAACGGGACGACGGCGACAGCTACAAGGATTTTGGCGTATTTTCGCAAGCGTTTTTCCTCACTTTCCGCGCCGTTGGAGTTCTGGCGCACTTTTTTTGCGGAATTATATGCCGCCCCTGTCTGTCTAGGCGCTGTCTCTAAATATTTTTACTGTCACCAAATCAGGCATTCGGCGGTTATGGCCGATGCCTTAAAAACAGTGGAAAGTTTGTCGTATCGGGTAGCAACGCGGCGAAGCTCTTTGAGCTTTTCAGAAAAACATTCAGCGAGGTGTCTTTCTTGTTCGTCAGGCGCTTGTTTATTCAGCTAGGGCAGCGCATGACCATCAAGCTGGGAGAACAACCATGCCCATCATCACAGTTGGGGCGGTCGTAGCCCTTGTGAGGCTGCTGTAGGCGCGTTTCAGATATTGTTCCTGTCGAGATAACTTGGCATCAGATTAGGACTTACCTGCCGCGACGGCTGTTCTTCATCCAGAACATGCGGGCAATCGCGTTGTCGACCTGCGCGGTGGCTTCTTCGCGGCTGCGGGCGCTGACTTTGAGGTCGTTGACCAGACCGTTGTTCAGGCTGTAGCACCACGCATGGACGCTGACTTCCTGCCCGCGCTGCCAAGCGTCCCGCAGCACCGTGGTCTGGCAGATATTGACGGCCTGGTGCATGGCGTTCAGCTCGCAGAGGCGGTCGCGCTGCCACGAAACGTCATCCACTTGCGCAAGCTGCGCGGCGTAGCGGTCGCGCACGTCCTGCACGTGGCGCAGCCAGTTGTCGACGAGGCCGTTTTTCTCTTCGCCGATGACCGCCTTGACACCCCCGCAGCCGTAATGCCCCACCACCAGAATGTGCTTGACCCGCAGAATGTCGACGGCGAACTGGATGACCGAGAGCGCGTTGAGGTCGGTATGCGACACCACGTTGGCGACATTGCGGTGGACAAAAACTTCGCCTGGGTCGAGGCCGATGATTTGGTTGGCGGGCACGCGGCTGTCGGAACAGCCAATCCATAAGTATTCCGGGGACTGCTGGCGCACCAGACGCAGGAAATAGGCCGGGTCTTCGGCCTGCATACGGTCGGCCCACACACGATTATTGTCAAAAAGCTGGGCAAGTTCGTTGCTCACATGTTCTCCAAATCACGGCGCGAGCCGGAATGGGCGCGATTATCGCCTATTCCGCTCAGGCAGCCCAAATGCCCAGTTCAGCAAGCTGGCGGCTGGCCGCCTCGGCCCAGCCACGGTTGGCGGCGGGGCTGGCGGGGCTGGGGTGCAGGATGCGACCGACACGAATGCCCGTCGATGCGCCCAGCGCCGCCCGCGCCCGCGCTTCTGCCCACCCGCCGACGCCGATGAGCCACTCCGGCGCGAGCGCCGCCACCAAAGTGCGCAAATGCGCGTCGCAAGCCGCCAGCAAAGGCGCTTGCTCCGCTGCGGGGAGCTTGTCCGGCGTGAGGTTGCGCCCTTCATCGAAAAAAGCGAGCGGGCAGTAATTGGCAACGAAATGCGCCGCAAAAAATGCTTCCGCCGATTCGAACCGCGCTTGGAACAACCCCCACAAGCGCCGCCCGCTGACTTCCGAGCGTGCGCAGGCAAAGCCCTCGACGGGGCGTTTGGGGTTGGGGCGCGGCGGCTGCCCAACTGCGCCTTCAAGCCGCAGCCAGTCGCGCGCGGCGGCCACCTCGCCAAACGGCACGCCCGTCTGCGCCATGCCAAAAGGCCCCGGATTCATTCCCAAAAAAACCACCCGCTTGGCGCTGTTCCCATAGCGGCGCAGATAACGCTCATGCACCGCCCAAGCGTAATCGAGCGGGTTGTACACATGCGTCACCGGCGGCGCGAAACGCATCTCCCCCAGCGTGGCGGACAAGCTGCGGGCAGCGGCAATCAAGGCTTCAGCGGTCATGGCGGTCACGGAAAGAACGCGAAAAATGGAAGAAAAGGATTCTAAAGGCTTCGGGCGCTTGGGAGCCACTGCTTCAAAGCGGGTACTGAAAAATCTGCCGCGTTTCATGCCGAAATCGAAAATTGAGCTTGAAAAAATGAATTGCCGATTCATTCAGACGAAGGTTTGAAGCAAGCATCCGAGAGAATATGAGCACTTCGCGTACCATGATGAGCAATCCGCGTACCTTTTTAGAAAGGGCAGCCAAAATTCTCTTGCCCTAGAAATGCCGTTTGGACAAAAAAACGTGATTTCTGCGCAAATTGTCCCGATGATGTCGAACCAATATCCGCTAGAAACTATATAATCAGAGAGGGGTATCGGCACACAATGACTCGGAATTGCTCTGGGAGGCGGACTGTTTTTCAAAGGATATGGGGCAAGCCGTAAACAAAAGGCTCATTATTGGGAGAGCAATATGATGTCGGAAATTGGAAATAACAAAAAATTGCTAAATGCGCTTAAACAGCTTGCTGTTTCCGGCAAAACGAGTGATTTCAATATTGACATTGATTTTGAAAAATTGTTGCCGGAAGAAAAAGAATTTGTTCATTTCGTTGAGCAGGCGCTGAAAAATTGTAAAGCGGCGGTCGAAAATGATTGGATTAAATATCGGCTTACAAATGAGGTGTTGGGTATTGCGCATTGGGATATGAACGTTGTATTTGATGACCCGCTCAACTCAAATAACAAATTTAACTGGTCGCAGGAACTTCGGCATATGCTCGGATTTTCCGACGCAAACGACTTTCCCGATTTACTGTCAAGCTGGTCAAATCGACTGCACCCCGAAGATAAAGACAGAGTGCTCGACGCTTTTGCGGCGCATATAAAAGACGTTACCGGAAAAACGCCGTTCAACCTTGAATATCGGCTCATGACAAAATGCGGGGAATATCGTTATTTTCGAGCGGTTGGCTCAACCATGAGAGACGAAGCGGGTACACCGATAAAAGTGGCCGGGGCGCTCGAAGATATTACCGATAGAGTACAGCAGCAGGAAATGCTGGAAAATATTTTGAACACGATGGATAGCTATATCTATACGACCGACCTTGAAACGGACGAGATATTGTTCGTCAATAAAAAAATGATTGCTGATTACAGGTTGGGTGAAAATACCAGAGGCGATAAGTGTTGGCAGCACATCCAGCTTGACCAAACGGGCAGATGTTCGTGGTGCAAAAAGGATGAATTGCGTGCGCATCCAGAAAAAGCTGTCGCTTGGGAAGAGGAAAACCCGATTTCGGGCAACAGCCTGTACAAAATCGACCGCGTCATCAACTGGCCAGGCGACCGCAAGGTACATTTGCAGCAAGGTATTGATATTACTGAAATAAAAAAGACGCAAGAGTCGCTTCGGGAGCGCGAGAAAATGCTCAGCATTCTGAACCGCGCCGCGACTGTGATTCTTTCCCGAAAAGATGAAGCGTTTGAGGAGGCGATGACGGAGGGCGTCAGCCTTATTTCCTGCATTACGGACTTTGACAAGATGTCGGTGTTCCGCAATCACGAGAAACCGGACGGCATGTATTTGTCGCAAATATATCGGTGGAATAAAAAATCCAATGGTACTACGCCCCCCTTGAAATTGCTCTCTGACATCGCTTACGCAAAGCTCGTGCCGAGCTGGGAAAAGATATTGGCATCGGGCGAATGTATCAATGGCCCGATAAGCCAAATGTCGGAAGTCGAAACTCTGAAACAGTTTGGCTGCGTAACGGTATTGGCCGTTCCGATATTGAGCGACGATGATTTCTGGGGATTTACGCTTTTTGAGAATCTCAAGAATGAGAATTTTTTTTCCACACGTGAAGTCGATATGCTGCGCTCCGCCAGCTTTATGCTGGCCAATGTGGTGATACGAAATGAAGAAGCAAAAAAAATACGCGAAGCCGACGAATACGCGAAACTTTTGCTGGACAGTACCCCGCTGGCCTGCCGACTTTGGAACCGGAATTTTGAACTGCTTGAATGCAATGAAGCGGCGGTAAAGCTGTTTGGATTGAAAAATAAGCAGGAATATCTGAGTCGGTATTATGAGCTTTCTCCAGAATATCAGGCTAATAAACAATTGACACGCGATAAAATAAGGCAGACGGTGACAGAAGCGTTTGAAAAAGGCGCGAGTGTTTATGAATGGATGTATCAATTGCTGGATGGTACACCGATTCCAGCAGAAAATACGATGGTTCGCGTTCCATATGGCGACGATTATGTCGTTGCGTCTTATTCACGCGATTTACGCGAACAGAAAAAAATGATGTCCGAAATAGAATATCGGGACAATTTGCTTAGAACGGTCAATGTCGCTGCGTCTATTCTTCTCAATACGACGGATGACGAGAATATTGAGAATGTCCTTGAAGAAAGCATGAAGCGGCTGGGGCAAAGTATCGACGTTGATCGGGTTCAACTCTGGCGAAACGAAATGGTGGACGATACCCTTTTCTTTGTTCTCAATTATGAATGGAAGAGCGATTTTAGTAAAAATTTGACACCCGTTTCGGTGGGAATGAGATTTCCATATAACGCTATGCCAGGGTGGAAAGAAAAATTTCTGCGAGGCGAATCCATCAACAGTTCTTTTTCCGCGCTTTCGCCCGTAGAGCAGAATTTGTTTGAGCCGTATAGCATTAAATCTATTGTAATAAGCCCTTTGTTTATCAATGACTGTTTTTGGGGTTTCTTTTGCTTTAATGATTGCCGCCGGGAACGCCATTTTTTGGAAGACGAGGTCAACATCCTGTGCTCTGCGGCGCTGATGATGGCGACTGCGGTGGAGCGCGGCGCCCAAGCGGCCAGTGTGCGCGAGGCGCATAAGCGCATCCGGCTTCTGATAAACGCGACCCCTCTCGGCTTTAATCTGTGGGACAGGAACCTGAATAATATCGAGACGAACGATACGACTATCCAGCTTTTCGGCGTGAAAACACAAAAGGAATATTTAGAGCGTTTCTTTGATTTGCAGCCTGAATATCAACCAGATGGCAGCTTATCGAAAGAAAAGGCACCCAGAGTTATCCGGCAGGTTTTTGAAGAAGGTTACGGCCAATTCGAGTGGATGCACCAAAAGTCGGACGGCACGCGGATTCCGTCGGAAGTCACCCTTGTCCGTCTTCCATATGGGGATGATTACGCCGTCGCGGGCTATGTGCGGGATTTGCGCGAACAGAAAAAAATGATGGCCGAAATTGAGCACCGGGACGCTTTGCTGCAAACCGTGAATCAGTCAATTGATATTTTGCTCCGTTCCGAAACGGATGATTTCGTGAAAACGCTGCATCGCTGCATGGGCATGATGGCGCAGGCCATCGAGGCAGACCGGATGCACATCTTCGGGGCTTGCGAGCAGGACGGAAAGTTCTACGCCATCAGGCTGCACGAATGGCTTAAGAATGCCCGCCCTCACACGGACGCGGATACCGCGAACCGTATTTGTTATGACGAACGCGCCCCCCATGTCTTAAAGACCTTGCTGGGCAAAGAGAGCATCCATTGCCTTGTCCGCGACCTGCCGGATTCCGACCGCTCGCACTACGCCGCGCAGGGCATCTTGGCGCTCATGATTGTTCCGGTATTCAAGGGCAACGAATTCTGGGGCTTTGTCGGCTTTGACAACTGCCACAGCGAGCAGATGTATACCGAGAACGAATCCATTGTTCATTCCGGCAGCCTGCTCATCGCTAGCGCCTTGATGCGAAACGAATATATGCTCGGCCTTCGGGACACGTCCGCCAAACTGGAAATCGCGCTGGCGGACGCGAAGCGGGCCAATAGCGCGAAAAGCAGTTTCCTCGCCCATATGAGCCACGAAATACGGACGCCGCTGAACGCCGTCATTGGGCTGAGCGAATTGACGTTAGGCGAAGGGAATCTGAGCCACGAGGCGGAATCGAACCTTGAAAATATCTATAGCGCGGGCGCAACAATTCTGAGCATCGTCAACGACATTTTGGATATATCGAAAATCGAATCCGGGAAACTGGAAACCTATCCCGTCCAATACGACACGCCCAGCCTCATTAATGACGTGGTGGCGTTGAACATCGTGCGCATTGGGGAAAAGCCTATTACGTTCAAATTGTTCGTGGATGAAAATTTGCCAAGTTTGCTTTACGGCGATGACCTTCGCGTCAAGCAGATTTTCAATAATCTGCTTTCCAACGCATTCAAATATACCCATGCTGGCACGGTAACGTGGCGGGTCACATTCGAGCGGGATAGCAGCAGCGTTTGGCTGGTCTCCAGCATTCAGGACACGGGAATAGGAATGAACCCGGAAGGCGTGCAAAAACTCTTCACGGAATATAATCAGGTCGACACCAAAACAAACCGCAAGGTTGAGGGAACCGGCTTGGGGCTGGCCATCAGCAAACGGCTTGTGGAGATGATGGACGGCACGATTTCAGCGGAGAGCGAATACGGAACAGGCTCGATATTCCATGTGCGCCTGCGCCAGAAATTTGTGAACAATACGCCCATCGGAAAAACGGTGGCCGATAACCTAATGGGCTTGCGCTACACGCTTTCCAAGCGCAGCAAGGACACGCGGCTGTCGCGGGCGGATATGTCCTATGCCAGTGTGCTCGTCGTGGATGATATTGCAATCAATCTTGACGTAGTGAAAGGAATGCTGAAGCCGTATGGCATCAAGGTGGATTGTGCGCTCAGCGGCTCGCAGGCTATTGAAATGGTGCGGGCGGAAAATCCGCGCTATAGCGCCGTATTTATGGACCACATGATGCCCGGCATGGACGGCGTCGAGGCCGCAAAAATCATCCGGGAGGGCATCGGGACGGACTACGCCCGGAATATCCCAATTATCGCGCTGACGGCCAATGCCATTATCGGAAACGAGGAAATGTTCCTGTGCCACGGTTTTCAGGATTTCATATCGAAACCGATAGACACCATGAAGCTGGATTCCGTCCTTCGCCAATGGGTGAGAGACAAGCCGCTTGAAAAAAGGCTTTTGAATACCGAGGAAAAAGCGCCGGAAATGGGAGGCAGCAACGCCGAAAACGGAGGAAGCATCTTTGATGCCATTTCCGTGAATGGCATTGATTTGCAAAAGGCGCTGGAACGTTTCAGCGGCGACGAAGCCGTTTTGATGAACGTGCTGCATTCTTATGCCGCGAACACTTGGCCTCTTTTAGCTAATCTAAAGAAATACCTTGAAGCGGAAAACCTTCAGGATTACGCCATTACTGTGCATGGCATCAAAGGTTCGAGCTATGCCATTTTTGCGGAAAAAGTAGGCAAAGCGGCAGAGGCGCTCGAAATGGCCTCCAAAGCGGGCGACCTCGTCACAGTCAAAGCTACGCACCCCGCTTTCGAGAAAAGCGTGAAATTGCTGCTGGGCGAACTGGCTTATTTCTGAATTCTGGGGCGGCTTTTTTTCGCCGCAAAAAATCGCCGAGTCACCCTGCGCGTTGCCTAAATCCGGCCAGCGGCAGGCAGCGCCTTGCCTGATGCCAAGCTCTTCTGCGGGGCGAACGCAAGGCTTGCTTTGCTGGCGATTCTTGCTGGGCGCGAGCGTACAATCACGCCCACGCCCGATGCGGCTCAAAGAGAGAAAAAATGCCGCGTTTCACAAAAATTGTCAGCACGGAAATCAAGGGACGAAACCATTGAACGCCTTCACCCACCTGCTTGAAACCCTGCGAAACCACGCGCAAAGCGAGCGCGAGAAAGGCGCTTATTTTGAGCGTCTGGTTCAGATTTACCTGACCCATGAGCCTTATTACGCGGGTCTCTACGGCGGCAAGGTCTGGCTGTGGGAGGCGTGGCGGCGGGAATGGATGCGGCGCGGCAACGCCGACCCCGGCGCGGACGCGGGCATCGACCTTGTGGCCGAGACGGCAACGGGCGAACTGCACGCGATTCAGGCCAAGTTCTATGCCGACGACGCTTGCCTGACGTTGAATGACCTTGCCACCTTCTTTGTCGCGTCCGGCAAGAAACACTTTTCGCATCGCCTGATTTTCCTGACCGCGACCAAGGCGACGACCCCTCTGCGCGAAGCCGTCAAGAACCAGAACCCGCCCGTTACGCTGGTTTCGAGCTTTGACATGGAACAGAGCCGCATCGACTGGCCGCGCCTCGATGTGCGTGCGGCGGGCGAGGCGGTTCCGCTCAAAGCCGTCAAAACCTTACGTCCCTATCAGCAAAAGGCCATTGACGATGTGCTGCGCGGGCTGGAATCTGCCGAGCGGGGCAAGCTCATCATGGCCTGCGGCACGGGCAAAACCTTTACCACGCTGCGGCTGGCCGAAAAAATGGTGGCTTCGGCGGGCAACGTGCTGTTTCTGGTGCCTTCCCTGAACCTCATGTCGCAGACGCTCACGGAATGGACGCAGGAAGCGGAAACGCCTCTGCGCTGCTACGCGGTCTGTTCCGACAGCCAAGTAGGCAAGCGCGGCGCGGACGGCGACGATTTCGCCTTGCAGATGCACGACCTGCAATATCCGGCAACAACTAACGCCGAAAAGCTGGCGAAGGCATTTTTGCTTCGGCGCGACGGCGACGCATCATCTGCTCGAAACCGCCAAGGATCAGAGCTTGCCTGTTACACTGATCGGCAGAGGCTTCGAAGGGCGAAGTTTCTGAATAAGACGTTAGGGACAGATTCCGCAAGGTATCCTACTTTGATAAAATATATTTCTCTTTGAACAAAAAGGAACTGAGTTGGATAAGATGTTACTTACGCTGGAGATTTTACGATCGGAGGCAGCATCCTTCGCTAAGATTGAAAGCAAGCACGACGAGCCAAATCTTTTCGGCGTGACAGACGGTAAAGCTGTCGGTACTTATTTTGAACACAAATTTGTTTCTTACCTCATGGAACGTTATTCATTTGACGCTGGAAATTCAGCGTCAGGTATCGATATTCCGAGCCTGAATGTCGATATTAAAGTGACGAGTGCGAGGCAGCCACAATCTTCATGCCCATTCAAATCTGCTCGCCAGAAAATCTATGGACTTGGATACCATCTAATCGTATTTGTATATGAAAAGACTGATAATCCTGCTACCCGCACAGGTTGTCTCAATATGGTGCATACCATCTTTGTGGATAAAAGCCGCACTGCTGATTATCAAATGACAAGCGGCTTGCTCCAGATAATTGGGAATGATGGCAATGAAGACGATATTGCTGCTTTTTTGCAAGACAAGAACCTTCCGGTTGATGAGATTGAAGTTCGCAGCATTGCCGAGGTGGTGCTCAAAGACCCTCCATTGCAGGGTTATCTCACAATCTCTAATGCGCTTCAGTGGCGATTGCAGTACAGCCGCGTGATAAGCCAAGCGGGATATATTCTTGGAATAGAGCGGGTTCGATAGTACTATGGGTACTAAAAATAGGGATACTTGGCAATATGGAGATTTCCAAACCCCAGTGGAGTTAGCATCAGAAGTTTGTGCTGTCCTCACACGGCTTGGGATCAAAGCCTCAGCGATTCTCGAACCAACTTGCGGGCGAGGAGCTTTTCTTGTTGCTGCCGCTAGTCAATTTCCGCAAAATCATATTTTGCTGGGAGTGGACATCAACTCTGATTATGTGAAGGAGGCGCAACTAAGATCGCCCGCCCAGGTTGAGCAAGGGGATTTCTTTACTACGGACTGGCAACGCATACTTAATCGTTATTATGGGTCATGGCTGATACTCGGAAATCCACCTTGGGTGACTAACGCCGATCTTGGGCTGCTCAATAGCACTAACCTTCCTGCTAAGAGCAACTTCCAGGGTTATCAAGGGTTAGATGCGATTACAGGGAAGGCGAACTTCGACATATCGGAGTGGATGCTCCTTCAGCAATTGTCGTGGTTAAAGGAGCGATCAGGCTGGATCGCTATGCTGGTGAAAACTTCCGTTGCTCGAAAAGTTCTCCGGCAGGCATGGAAACATTGTGATCCGGTAGGGCGAGCCGTAATTGTTAAAATCGATGCAATGCGTCATTTTGGAGCTGCTGTCGATGCATGCCTTTTTGTTTTACCAGTAAACATCGGAAGGACATCGCGGGATTGCGATGTTTACCCGGCTCTGAATGCGCCTGCTCCAACAGCAACCATTGGTTTTCATGATGGTATGCTTATTGCGGATGTGGATTTATACGTCGACCTTCATGATCTGACAGGTGTGAACACCAATTATGTATGGCGTTCTGGCATCAAGCATGACTGCTCGAAGATCATGGAACTAGCATGCCTTGCAAAAAATGAAATTTTGAATGGAAATGGTGATTTTGTGGATTTGGAGCCAACTTATCTGTTTCCTATGTTTAAAAGTTCTGATGTCGCAAAGGGGCGCACAAGCACGAACCGTGTCATGATCGTAACCCAGCGCGAAATTGGAGAAGATACTTCACTCATTGAGTCGGCTGCGCCTAAAACTTGGGCGTATCTGCTATCGCACGCTACAGCATTGGATCGACGGGGAAGCATTATTTATAAGAAGAAACCAAGATTTTCAATCTTCGGTGTAGGGAGCTACACATTCGCTCCGTGGAAAATTGCAGTTTCCGGTTTCTACAAAGATGTGCGATTTCTAAAGATAGCTCCTGTTGGGGGAAAACCAGTAGTTTTTGATGACACCATTTATTTTTTGCCATGCTGGTCGGAAGAAGAGGCTGATTTTGTTCTCGCTTTGATCCAGTCCGATCCTTGCCAAAAGCTCATTAAGTCGATGATTTTTCATGACGAAAAACGGCCAATTACTGCTGAACTACTCAAGCGCATTTCGCTGGAGCGTATTGCAAAATACCTTGGTATGGCGACCGAGTATAGACGGTACACAGCAAGTGAAAAGTTAGATCAATATAGTCTGGAATTTGTCGTTTAGTTATTAGCGGAATATGTTGGATTCAACCTCATAGATGAATTCAAACTAAAAATGATTTGCGATGTGAAAATGATCTGTAATGGTGTCTGAAATACCGATTTAAGAGTTCTGCGACATTTACGTGTTTCATCTGCGGGGCAACCAGCGCACATCAGGGGAACGTTCCCGACAGGAAGGCGGAAAGATTTTTGGCGGCGGTAGCCGTGCGCCCATCGCTATTACTCTGCTGGTCAAAAACCCCGAGGCCAAAGGAAAAGGGCGAATCCTTTTCCATGACATCGGCGATTACCTGAGCCGCGAAGAAAAGCTGGCGCGGGTGGCGGAATTCAAAAGCATCGCGGGCATTGCCGACGCTGATGGCTGGCAAGCCATCACGCCGGACGCGCACCATGATTGGCTCAAGCAGCGCGACGACAGTTTTGGCGAATACATCCGTTTAGGCGACAAAAAAGACAAGAGCAGCCCGGTGATTTTTGAGAATTACTCGCAAGGTATCCTTGCTGCGCGTGACGCATGGGTCTATAACGCCAGCAGGTCAAAATTGACAGCCAATATGCAAGGCTGCATTGATTTCTATAACGCCGAGCGCGAGCGTTACCATTTGGACGGAGAGTCTGCTGAAGTGGGAGATTTTGTTTTGTCTGATGCCAGCAGGATTAGCTGGCCGGTCAACATTAAAGCTGACCTGCAAAAAAATAAAACCAGTCAGCTTGCTTTCGAATCTTTTACACCTGCGTTGTATCGCCCATTCTCAAAGCAATGGGGTTATTACAATCGACAATGGAATGAAAGAGTCTACCAACAGCCCCGCATTTTCCCCCATGCTTTGGCGGAAAACAAAGTCATCAGTGTGACCGGGCGCGGCGCAACAAAAGATTTCAGCGCCCTCATGACCGATAAACTGCCAGACTATGAAATGATTTCCAAAGGGCAATGTTTCCCGGAATATCTTTACGAAGAAAACGCGGGGAATTTGTCAAAAGGACTTGACAATTCAGAGAATGACAAAAAAATAGACTTGCCGGATTGCCGATGCGCTGAACTCGCGCCGGAATCTGGTCATCTGCCTCTCGCTCAGCCCGACCAAGGGCTTCTCGGTGCTGATGACCGACACGCTGCCCGACCTGCATCTGATCGGGGATGCGCAGTGCTTTCCGATGTTTCTGTACGAAACGGAGGAAACCCAATGAATCCGCAATACGATATGTTTGCCGCCGAAAAAACGGAGGCGGCGCGGGAAGGCGCAAAAGCGCCGACGCGCCGCCACGCGATTACAGATGCCGGTTTGCGGCATTTCCAGCAAGCCTATCCCAATGAAACCATCAGCAAGGAAGACCTGTTTTATTACATTTACGGCCTCCTGCATTCCGAAGATTATCGTGCACGCTATGCCGACAATTTAAGCAAGGAACTGCCGCGCATCCCGGCGGTGAAATCAGCGGAGGATTTTTGGGCGTTTTGCAAGGCGGGGCGGGAATTGGGCAGGCTACATGTCAATTATGAAACCGTCGCGCCCTATCCCGTGGCCTTCCAGATTTCCCGCCCGCGTGAAACGGTTTCCGCCGCCGATTTTCAGGCTTTTGCCGAAAAGCATTTTTCAGCGGCGGATTGGCGCGTCACGCAGATGAAATTCGCCAAAGGCAAAAACGGCGAAAAACACGATAAAACCACCGTCATTTACAACCACAACATCACGATAAGCGATATTCCGCTGGAAGCCTATGAGTATGTCGTTAACGGCAAATCCGCGCTGGAATGGGTCATGGAACGCCAGTCCGTGACGACGCATAAAGAAAGCGGCATCGTGAATGATGCCAACGACTGGGCGATTGAAACGATGGGCAACCCCGCTTACCCGCTGGAGCTTTTCCAGCGCGTCATCACCGTGAGTTTGGAAACCCTGAAAATCACCCGCAATCTGCCGAAACTGGATTTGGGGTGAGGGGAAGCAAGCGGCAGGAAATATCGGGAGAAGCCTTAAAGCAGCTTGGTGAGGGCAACGACCGCGCCCACGGCGATGGTGAGCATCGTGCCCAGTTTGATGGTCATGCGCTGCTCAAGCTGAACCAAGTCGCCTTTTGTCGCAAGCTCTTTGAGGTTCACTTCCATGACTTCGGAGAGCGCCTCTGCTTGGGCTTCTGCCTGTTCCGGCGTGAAGCCCGCTTTTTTGAGCGTGTTGGCGAACTTGAGCGTGTCGAATGTGATAGTGGTCATGCCCGGATTCTAGCCACGTCATCACGGGATAGGCAAGCAGAACGGGAACGTTCCTGAACAATCCGGCGGGCACGGACTGAATGGCGCAGGGCGCAGGTTCCGCGATGGCGTGGCGGCTCGCGCTTGCCGCAGCGCCCGCATCCGGCTTTGCCCGCGCCCTCAAGAAATCCGTTCGTTTGCCGTTACGTCCCTATGAGGCGGGTTTGTTTCGCCTGTTGATAGGGAACCGCAATGAAAATCACGCAATCGCAGCTTGAATTCTCCACTTCTCACTTTTCGGCGAAGGAAACCCGCGTACAGGAACACCTCCGGCCCTTGAAGCCCAACACAAACGCGGGCTTGGGCGGCGGGGCAGCCGTGCTGGTGGATAAGGAAAGTGCGGGCTTGCCCGTGCAGATTTCGGATGCCGGACGGCAGAACTTGCAGGCGGAAAGCGCGGCGCGCTCGGGCGGCGTGAGAAAGAAGATAGATTCTGACGACCCCAAGCTGTCGCTGCTGCGCATGGCGGTCGAAATGCTGACCGGCAAGAAAATCGACATCAGCAATGCCTTCATGGAGCAGCAAGGCGCGGATTCAAACGGTGATTTGCCCGCCACTATGACACTGGAGCGGCACTCGTCCTATACCGAAATGGAAGCGAGCAATTTCGCGGCGCAAGGCTCGGTGCGTACCGCCGATGGGCAGGAAATCAATTTCCAGATGGAACTTTCCATGTTCCGCTTCTACCACGCCGAGGAACATGTCGAAATGGAAGTGGCCCGGCCCCAAGACCCGCTGGTGCTCAATTTCGCGGGGACGGCGGCGGAACTCTCCGGCACGACGTTCAAGTTCGACCTCTCCGGCAAGGGGACGGAGGTCGACATGCGCGGGCTGAACTACGGCAGCGGCTTCCTGGCGTTTGACCGCAATGGCGACGGCAAGGTCAACGATGGCCGCGAACTGTTCGGCACGTCCAGCGGCAACGGCTTCGCCGATTTGGCAAAGCTCGATAGCGACGGCAACGGCTGGATTGACGAAGGCGACAGCGCGTTCAAATCCCTTTATGTCTGGAACAAGGACGCTGACGGCAACGACGTGATGACGAGCCTGGCCGAGGCGGGCGTGGGCGCAATCGGCCTTGTTCACGCCAGCACGCCGTTCTCGCTCAAGGATGCCAACAACAAACAGCTTGGGCAGATTACCGACACGGGAGTTTTCCTGATGGAAAAAGGCGGCGTCGGCACAGTGCAGAAAGTGGATGTGGTGGTGTAGGCGTTCCCACGGCAAGGCGCAATAAAACGCGAAGCCCTCCGCTTAGGAGGGCTTCGTCGTCTCTGCAATGGCGCGATGATGGTTCGCGCACGGGTTCTGACGCGCTTAGTTTTTCGCTTGTCCGTTGTGGAACAGGGAGCGCGCCGCGTCTGCGTTTTCCGCGTCCACGGCGGAGGCTTTTTGGAAGCCGCGCCGGAGGAGGTCGTTTTCCCGCCATTGGTTGCCGCTCGTCCCGATGAATACGCCGATGCCCAGTTGCGCGGCTAGCTGGAGCGACAGGGCGTACAGGTCTTTCTCAGCGGGGAAAAGCAGCCCCAAGACAAGACCCAAGGCAAAAAGGGCGGCGGAATGCGCCCACAGTTTGCGGAACAGCATCCAGAAAATGCCGAAAAGGAAACCCGGCCACGTAAAGCCGATTTTAACGACCTGCGTTTCATGCGCCGGATGCGTATAGATATTGAACGTTTTCATGTGGCGTTCCGGTTCAGGCGTCGCCCGACGGGGCGGGCGGCTTCTTCTCGTTCCAAGGGGCGACTTTGAAGAGCAGCAGCATGCCCGGAATGGCGAGCGCGAAGCATAGCCAGAAGAAGCCGAGCCATCCGCCCATGCCTTCGACCAGCCATCCGGCGCTGGCGTTGATGAAAGTGCGCGGTACGGCGGTGAGGCTCGAAAACAGGGCAAATTGGGTGGCGATATAGGCCGGGTGCGTTGTGCGGGCCATGAACGCGATGAGCGCCGCGCTGCCCAGCCCGACCCCCAGTGCCTCAAAGCCCACCACCAGCGCCAGCATCAGCAGCGCCCCGAAGTCCGTCTTGATTTGCCCTTTCATCCACGCGGTCAGCCCTTCCATGCCAGTGTCGCGCTGTTTTTCGGCGAAGAGGGCGCGGTAGTGTCCGGTCAGGCTTTGCCCATCGACGGTGATGTCAGACACTTTCCAAGTCTGCTTCTGCGGCGCTTCCAGCGGCGGTTGCGCTGGGGCATCGGCATCGGAATTTTGCGCGGATCGGAACGTGTTCCAGAGCTTGCGCCAAGATTGAGGTTCCCGCGCTTTCTCTTGCGCCAGCAGGTAATCCACCGCGATGGCTTGCTCGCCTGAGCGGCGCATCATGGTGCTGACCGTGACCTCTTGGGTTTCGGGATGGATGCGCGATGAGAGAACGTCAACCTGCCAGTCGCAATGCTGAAAGACGGTGGCGGCTTGGTCTTGAATCAGAAAAGCGTGGAAGAGGTCGGGGAATTTTTTCTGTAAATCCTTTTGCGCTTCCACGGACGCGCCATCCGAGCCGGAATGGAGCGTCTGGCCCGCCATGCGGCCAAAGTTGACGTAGCGCCGCACCGAGTTATCTATCAGCGTGCGCGCGTTTTTTTCGTTGTCCGCCAGCATCGTCTTGTTGGCACAGGCGGTGGCGAGCACGTCGCGGGTGACGGCCTCCACGAACATTTCAGGCGGCAAGCCCGCGTATTCTTTGGGCATCACGGACGGCGGCCCCATCCACGCCAGCGCCGCAAAGCCCAAGATGCTGACCGCCTGCGGGATGGCAAAGAGCCACAGGGCGCGGTTGATGCCCAGCCGAATCATCCAGATGCCGCCAAGAATCCCGCCCAGCACCGAAGCCCACAAGCCCGCGTTTTTGGCGACGATGCCGATTTCGGTCATGCTGAAGCCCACGTCCAGATAAAACGGGGTGGCGAGCGCCGTGCACAGCGAATCGCCCAGCTTGTACAGAAAGATGAAGGCCAGCACCAGCAGCGCGGATTTCAGTCCGTGACGGCCAAAAAATTCGACGAAAGGTTCCACCACAGCGGCACGCAAGGTGCGCGGGGCGTTTTTGGCCACGGCGGGTTCCTTGACCAGCAGGCTCATGGCGAGGCCGGGCAGCATAAAGGCCGCCGTAATGGCAAAGACTTCGCCCCACGGCAGCTTGTCCGCCAAAATCAGCGACAGCGAACCCGGCACGAGGCTGGCCACGCGGTAGGCATTGACGTGGATGGCGTTGCCCAGCCCCAGTTCCTCATCCGGCAGGATTTCCCGGCGGAAAGCGTCCAGCGCGATGTCCAGCGTGGCGGAGAGAAAGGCAATCACGGCGGCCAGCGCGAACGCTTGCCAAGGGAAGCCCGCGCCGGAAATATCGACCTGCCCCAGCCACGCGACGGCGGCAATCAGCCCAATCTGCGCCACGAACATCCAACTGCGGCGGCGTCCCATCCAAGGCACGATGCTGTAGCGATCCAGGAGCGGCGCCCACAGGAATTTCCATGTGAACGGAAATTGCGCCAAGGCGAACAGGCCGATGAGGGTCAGCGGCACGTTTCCGCTTTTCAGCCACGCCGGAACCAAGTTCAGCAGCAGGTAAAGCGGCATGCCGGAAGCAAACCCGGTAAAGACGCAGACCAGCATGCGGCGGTTGAAGATGGCGCGCAGCAGGGAAGGGGCGGGTGTCGTCTGGTTCACTGGGGCTGTCCGGTAGAGGGGAGGAGGGGGAAATCCGCCGGATTATCCCAGATGCGCAGCAGCAGCGGGAAAACCATTCTGCCCCCGAAACGGCTGTGGATAAGTTTTCTTCGAGCAGGTAGAATTTCACGACTGACCGACTATGAGCCGCCCGTTCCGCGCTCGCAGCCGTTCCTCCCGCAAGATGCCTGTTCCCATGTTCTGGGGCGGCGTGTATCTGATTGTTTAGTTGAGCGCCGTGGCCCAAACGCAAACCGTCCCTTCCGTTCCGCAGGATTTCTGGCCCCACTGTCTGGAGCGCCTGGAGCAGGAACTTCCCGCGCAGCAGTTCAATACGTGGATCAGGCCGCTGCCCGTCGAATATGGCAGCGAGGGCGGCAAGCCCAGCCTGACGCTGACGCTGCCCAACCGTTTCATCCTGCAATGGGTGCGCGAACGCTACCTGCGGCGCATCGGCGAACTGGGCGAAGCCTTCTACGGAATGCCCCTGCGGCTCGACCTGCAAGTCGCGCCGCCGCCCGCGCCCGGCGCGTCTTCCGTCACGCGGCTTCCCGCTGCCGCCGCGCCAGCGGACAAAGCGTCGCCCGCCCGCCCGTCGGTGTCCGCCGAGCGCAAGCCATTGTCCAAGGTTGAAGATTCTGGCAAAGCCGCGACGGGCGTTGAGATTGCCTACGGCAAGACCCGGCTCAACCCCGATTTCACTTTTGAGACGCTTGTTACGGGCCGCGCCAACGACCTCGCCCGCGCCGCCGCGATGCAGGTTGCCGAGAACCCCGGCACGTCTTACAACCCGCTTTTCATCTACGGCGGCGTGGGGCTTGGCAAGACCCACCTCGTGCATGCCATCGGCAACGCCGTGTTCCAGCGCAACCCGCGCGCGAAGGTACGTTACGCGCACTCCGAGGATTTCGGTTCCGACGTGGTGCGTGCCTATCAGCAGAAAGGGTTCGAGGACCTCAAACGCTACTATCGCGGCCTTGATTTGCTCATCATCGACGACATCCAGTTCTTCCGCACCAAGGACAGGACGAAGGAAGAATTCTTCCACGCCTTCAACGCGCTGACCGAGGCCAAAAAGCAAATCATCATCACCTGCGACACCTATCCCCAAGATATTCAAGGGCTGGAAGACCGCCTCATTTCGCGTTTCGTCTGGGGAATGACGGTGCAGATTGAAGTGCCCGAACTGGAAATGCGCGTCGCCATCCTGCAAAAGAAGGCGGAGGTGCTGCAAGTGGCGATCGATGCCGAAGTGGCTTTCCTGATTGCCAAAAACCTGCGCTCGAACGTGCGCGAACTGGAAGGCGCGCTCAACAAGGTCGTGGCCTTTGCGCGTTTCCACGAGCGCGTGATTTCGTTGGAACTCGCCCGCGAGGCGCTCAAAGACCTGCTCAATGCCTACAACCGCCATCTGTCGATCGAGCACATCCAGAAAACCGTGGCGGACTATTACAAAATCAAGACCAGCGACATGCACTCCCAGAAGCGCACCCGCGTCATCGCGCGCCCGCGCCAAGTGGCGATGCTGCTGGCCAAGGAACTGACGAACATGTCACTGCCCGCGATTGGCGAAGCCTTTGGCGGGCGCGACCACACGACGGTGCTCCACGCTTGCCGCACGGTGTCCGACCTGCGCCAGCGCCCCGGCAACGAACAGCTCAACCACGATGTCCACGTGCTCACCCAAGTGCTGCGAGGCTGACCGCTAGCGTTTGCGTCTTCTTTCCTACTTTCCATCCTACTCGTACCGGATCGACCATGCTCCTGCTCAAAACTACCCGTGATGCCCTGCTCGCGCCGCTGCAAGCGGTGTCTGGCGTTGTCGAGAAGCGCCATACCTTGCCCATCCTCTCGAACGTGCTGATTGAAAAGGCGGGCGAACGCCTCACTTTCACCGCCACCGACATCGAAATTCAGGTGCGCACCGTCACGACGAACGGCGCTGAAGGCGAGGATGCCGCCATTACCGTGAGCGCCCGCAAATTTCAGGACATCCTGCGCGCCCTGCCCGACACGGAAATCACCCTCACCCTTGAAGACCGCCGCCTGAACATCAAGGCGGGGCGCAGCCGCTTTCACCTGCAAACCCTCCCCGCCGGGGATTACCCGCTGATTACCCCGCCCGACGGGGACGCGGTGCGCTTCTCCGTGCCGCAGAGAATCCTCAAGCAGCAGCTTGCGCTGATTTCCTACGCGATGGCGCAGCAGGACATCCGCTACTACCTGAACGGGCTGCTGCTCATCGCCGACGGCAAGAAGCTGATTTTGGTCGCCACCGACGGCCACCGCTTGGGCTACGCGGACAGCGAGCTTGAGATGGATGTCCCCGCCCGCTGCGAAGTGATTCTGCCGCGCAAGACGGTGATGGAGCTTGCCCGCCAGATTGGCGATACGGACGACCCGGTCGACATCGTGCTCGCGGGCAATCAGGCCGTGTTCCGCTTCGGCTCCATCGAATTCGTCACCAAGCTCATCGACGGCAAGTTCCCGGACTACGAGCGCGTCATCCCGCAAGACCATCCGGGCTGCATCGCCCTGCCGCGCGCCTTGTTTCTGGCGGCGCTGCAACGGGCGGCCATCCTGTCCAACGAAAAATTCCACGGCGTTCGGCTGGTGCTGGACAACGGCATCCTCTCGCTCATCAGTTCCAACAACGACCAGGAAGAGGCGCAGGAAGAAATCGAGGTCGATTTCAGCGGCGAGCGGCTGGACATCGGCTTTAACGTCAGCTACCTGCTCGACGTGCTCAACAATGTTTCTTCCGAGACGATCGAGTGGCGTTTCCGCGACGGCAATTCCAGCGCCCTCGTCACGCTGCCCGGCAACGAGCGTTTCAAGTATGTCGTGATGCCGATGCGCATCTGACTTTTTTGACGCGCCCGCCGAACCGGCGCATCGGTTCGGGCGGGCGCTTTCGTTTTTCCGGCGCAACCTATTCCGCCCCCTTTGCACCCTCCCCGAGGTTCCCATGACCGACCAGAGAGCCAGCCTTACCGGCAACGATTACGATGAATCCAGCATCCAGCAGCTTGAAGGGCTGGAAGCGGTCAGGAAGCGCCCCGGCATGTACATCGGCGACACGTCCGACGGCACGGGGCTGCACCATATGGTGTTCGAGGTCGTGGACAACGCCATCGACGAGGCGCTCGCGGGGCATTGCGACGACATTGCCGTCACCATCCACAGCGACAACTCCATTTCCGTCACCGACAACGGGCGCGGCATTCCGGTGGGCGTCAAGATGGACGACAAGCACGACCCCAAGCGCAGCGCCGCAGAAATCGTCATGTGCGTGCTGCACGCGGGCGGCAAGTTCAACCAGAACAGCTACAAAGTGTCCGGCGGGCTGCACGGCGTGGGCGTCTCCTGCGTGAACGCGCTCTCGAAGTGGCTGCAACTCACGATTGCCCGCGATGGCAAGCGGCATTTCATTGAGTTCCATCGTGGCGTTCCGCAAGAGCGCGTCATTGAAACCGTCGACGGCGTGGAAACCTCGCCGCTGAAGGTCACGGGGGAAACCGCCAAACGCGGAACCCGCGTCCATTACCTTGCTGACGAAGAAATTTTCGGCAATATCGAATACCACTACGACATCCTCGCCAAGCGCCTGCGCGAGCTTTCTTTCCTCAACAACGGTGTCAAGATACGGCTCATCGACCAGCACACCGCCAAGGAAGAAAACTTTGCTTTTGCGGGCGGCGTGCGGGGCTTCGTTGAATATATCAACCGCACCAAAACCGTGCTGCATCCCGGCGTGTTCCACGCAACTGGCTTCAGCCGCGCCCCTGTTGGCGTGGGCGGCGGCGAAGCGCAGATTGAAGTCGAAGTCGCCATGCAGTGGAACGACAGCTATCAGGAGCAGGTGCTTTGCTATACCAACAACATTCCGCAGACCGACGGCGGCACGCACCTCACGGGGCTGCGGGCGGCGATGACGCGGGTCATCAACAAATACATCGAAGAAAACGAAATCGCCAAAAAAGCCAAGGTCGATATTTCCGGCGATGACATGCGGGAAGGGCTGGCATGTGTGCTCTCGGTCAAGATGCCCGACCCCAAATTTTCCAGCCAGACCAAGATGAAGCTGGTTTCCAGCGAAGCCCGCCCCGCCGTGGAAGAAGTCGTCGCGGCGCGGCTGGCGGATTACCTGCTCGAGAACCCCGTCGATGCCCGCACGATTTGCGGCAAGATTGTCGAGGCCGCCCGCGCCCGCGAGGCGGCGCGCAAAGCGCGCGAAATGACGCGCCGCAAGGGCGTGCTCGATGGCGCGGGCTTGCCTGGCAAGCTGGCCGACTGCCAGGAAAAAGACCCGGCGCACTGCGAGGTGTACCTTGTCGAGGGCGATTCCGCTGGCGGATCCGCCAAACAGGGGCGCGACCGCAAATTCCAGGCCATCCTGCCCCTACGCGGCAAGGTGCTCAATGTGGAAAAGGCTCGCTTCGACAAGCTCATCGGCTCGGACGCTATCGTCACCCTGATTACCGCGCTCGGCACCGGCATCGGCAAGGATGACTACAAGCCCGAAAAGCTCCGCTACCACCGCGTCATCCTCATGACTGACGCTGACGTTGACGGTGCGCACATCCGCACCTTGCTCCTGACTTTCTTCTATCGCCAGATGCCCGACCTGATCGAGCGCGGGCACATCTACATCGCGCAGCCGCCGCTCTATAAGTTGAAGCACGGCAAGGCCGAGCACTACATTAAGGACGACAACGAGCTGAGCAACCACCTGATTAAGCTCGCGCTCGAAGGCGCGTCCCTCGTGCCGTGCGAAGGCGCAGCGCCCATTGCCGAAGAAACCCTTGGCGGGCTGGCGCGCAGCTACCTGCTGGCCGAGGCCGTCATCAAGCGGCAGTCCGGCTTCATTGACCCCGAAGTGCTGCACGTGATGCTGGCGCACGACATCGCCCTCGACCTCCGCGACGAAGTTGCCGCCCGCGAAAGCGCCGAAGCCCTGCGCGGCTGGCTGCCCGACGGCCCAAGTGTCTATCCAGAATACAGTGAGGAATCAGAAACTTGGCGGCTTGTCATCGAACGCCTGCATCACGGCAACCGCAAGTTTGGCTGGATTGAGGACGATTTCCTGTCCTCCGGCGACTACCGCAGCATCCGCAGCGCCGCCGAGTCCATCTCCGGCCTGATCGGCGTGGGCGCGGAAATCCGCCGGGGCGACAAGCGCCAGCCCATCGCCCGCTTTGCCGAAGCCATCGACTGGCTCCTCGCCGAAGTCGAGCGCGGCATCACCAAGCAGCGGTACAAAGGTTTGGGCGAAATGAACCCCGAGCAGCTTTGGGAAACCACGATGGATCCCGCCGTGCGCCGCCTGCTGCGCGTCCAAATCGACGATGCCATCGCCGCCGACGAAATTTTCACCACCCTCATGGGCGACGAAGTCGAACCCCGCCGCGCCTTCATCGAAACCAACGCGCTACGGGCGCAGAATATTGATGTGTAGGAGATAAATATGAAGCTGACGGAAAAAATAAAACGAACTTTTATGGCGGGTATACACAAGTTATACGAAATTGCCCCTAAAATTTGTTTTGAATATTGACAGAAGAATAAAAATGGTATATAAAATATTATGAATATAAGATTTTGGTGGTATAATATTAAAAAACTATTCTCCGTTCATATAGAAATGAATTTACTAAATTTTATTTTTTCAATAGACTTACTTTTTATTCAATTTAATATAAAAACTTGTTTTCCATATTTATTAAATTATTGGGTTAGTATATATAATAAAATTATTAAATTGACGCAAAATAAAACATTTGAAATACAAATAACTTTTTCAAATAATTTGATTACTGGAATAAATATCTGTAAAGATATACATATTGATCATAATCCTTTTAGTTTTGAAATAAGCATATTAGGATTTACATTAATG
>JAITVD010000024.1 GCA_031285965.1 Azoarcus sp. | reverse complement strand
CCGAAATGCCCGCCGTTGCGGAAGCCGTCTGTATCCCATCGGCGGCATGCAACGTGCTGGCCACCGGATCGCCCAGCAATGACTTGTCCGTCCAGGTTGTCATTATCTGGCCCGCAATCAGGCGGGCGCCGCAGTCCGTGGTGTCCATGTGGCGGGCGTAGCCGCGCCCATTGCCGTCCACCATGTCCGGCGCACCGGAGTTGATGGCGAACACGCCTTTGCATTTGGGACACACCACCCTGTCGCCGACACGCGCCATGGGCCTGTCGTTGATGCAGCAAGTGAGATCCGCGCTGATGACGGTTCCCCCGTGCGTCGTCCGGTCGCCCAAAACAATGAACGGCCTGTCCGCCATGATGTCAGTATCCCAAATGAATTAACCGCATTAAACCACAAGTGCCTCGCCAAAATGACAGGCAGTTCGTTGTACAGGCAGCTATTCTAGGCTATTTCGCTTAACATATATATCTCCCGCTCACGGCAACAGCCACAAAGCCGCTTTGCGGGGCGTGAAAGTTCTGTTCCAGGGGTCTCCCGTCAGATGGCAAATATCGGAACACCTTAGGCCATTCCATAATGTGATATGACCTGTCGAATCGCCTCGGCCATCGCCTGTCACGGCCAGAATCCCTTTCATTTCTCTAAAGTTTTCCGGGCGAGGCGCACGGTCGATGACGATGTCGGGCGCGCCTAAAGTTTCATGCAAAAAAGAAATCATGTCATTCAGCCGATACATATATTGCATTCCATCCGCGCCTTTTGCGACCGCATACCCTTCTGGTTTGACCGGAAAGCCCGTTTTATTCAACACATAGCTCATTCGGATGGAACAGGCGTTTTTCCATTTTCCATCCTTTAATTCCGGTATCTCAATATTGTATTTAACCGTTCCGCCAATTTTTTTGCCCACTTCAGGCACACCCATATTCACATCATAAAAAGCCTCCCACGCAGATAAAAAATCCGGTCTTTTTTCATCGATTCTTTTCAAATAAAGCAGAACCGCCCCTTTCGATACCTTGTCTCCCCTTCCCAGCAAAACTTTCATCACAACGCCGTTGCTCTGCAATATTACATCGCTCTCTTCCTTCCCGTCCTTCAGCTTCACTAGCACGTCGCCAGACCGAACCCACTGCCCCTGATAGACGAGCACTTCCGAAACCTGCGCCTTGCCGGAATCCATCTCCGCAGGAACCTTGATACCGATGAACTGGGACGCGCTTTTTTTCTGGGCGGGCGGCGCGTTTTGCTCTTCGGCAAAAGCATGACCGACAAAAAAACACAACGAGAAAAAAAGAAGAAACTGCTTCATGGCAACGCCCATAGCCCGCCCTGCGTTTGAATGCCGTTATGTTATCCCATCCAGCAGCCTTGGCAATCCGAACGGCGCGAAAACCGCGCCAGATGGCAAGCCGCAAAACGCAGTGGCTCTTGGCGCGGGGCTTTACAGCCCTTGCCCCGCCAGCCACTCGTCAATCCGAACGGCAACCTGTTCCCAATCGCGTTCGAGCATCATCGCGTGCCCCATGTTGAGGAAGATTTCGGGATGCGTTCCGTAAGCGTCAGCGGTCATCTGGACTTGCCCCGGAGAAATCAGGCTGTCGTACTGCGCACCGAGCACCAGCATCGGCGCTCGGTAGACGCGGGCGGTGTGCGGCAGATTGTAGAGGGTCATGTCCCAGATGGCGCGGTGGGATTCAGCCTGGGAGTGCTTCCAGTAGCGGTCGAGCTTTTCTGCCGTGACGGGCTGGTGGAACAGCGCGTCACGCAGGCTGTCGGCGGAGGGTTCGCCTCCCCCCATGATGCGGTTGAGGTCGCCAAGCAGTTGCGGGGCGGTGAATAGCAGACCCAGCGCGGAATAGATCAGCCCTTGGGGCGGAACCGATGCCATCAGCACCACGGCGGGGGCGGCGGCTCGTTCAAGATATTTCTGCACCACCATGCCGCCCATCGAATGCCCAATCAAAATCGGAGGGACGGGCAGGAGATCAACAGCCTCGATAATGTCAGAGACATAGTTGTCGATGCTCAGGCTGTCGAGATGCTCGCGTCCTCGGCTGTTGCCATGCCCGCTCAGGGAAACCGCGTGGGCATCCCATCCGCGCTCGGCGAACCAAGGCAGGAAATGTTCTTCCCAACACCAGCCGCCAAGGTATGCGCCATGCACGAAAAGGAGCGGCATCCGGTGCTTGTGGGCGGAAGCGGGCGGATAACTGATGATTTCGAGTGCGCTATCAGGCGTTTCGGCTGACAGGACGGCGTTTGTTTTCTGCATTGCCTATTTGACGAGCGAATTTACTGAAAAAATAAAAAGATGAGCCTAAGCAGCATATCAGGAAATCGTTTTTCCTTCGTGACAGGTAACAGCAGGGAAGGCGTAATTTATAAGGCATTTGCGCACGGCATCCACTCGCATAGCATGCAGCCGGACGGGAATTTGCCGGGGTTCTTCAACGCTGCGGGCAACCGCGCCCGCATCGACGGCAAGAAAGGCTTCCAACGCCTCCGTCCAAGGCGCGGCGCACGGCCAAGGCACGGGTTTGTCGCCGCCGCGCCCGAAATAATCGCAAGCCGCCGCATCCAGCAAGGCGCGGAAACGTTCCGGGCGGCGGGCGCAATCGCAGCATTCGAGCAGGGAAACAACCGTGGCCGGACGCATTTCGCCAATCAGCCCCAGTTTTCCGTGCTCGCGGGCAAACAGTACGGCGAAATCGCGGCAATTCGCGGGGGTGCGCAAGCGTTCCGAGACTTGCGCCGCCAACCGGGCGCTTCGGGCTTCGTGTCCGTAGTGGTGCGGCAAAATGTCCGCCGGGGTTTCGCCTTTGCCAAGGTCGTGCAGCAGGCAAGCCCAGCGGATTTCCAGCCCATGCCCCGTCTGCGCGGCGTAGTCGACGACCTGCATCACGTGTTCGCCGCTATCTATTTCGGGATGGTAGGCGGGAGGCTGCGGCACGCCAAACAAACGGTCAAGCTCGGGAAGGATGCGCTTCAACGCGCCGCACTCGCGCAAAACACGGAACATCCGCGAAGGATGGCTTTCCATGAGACCCCGCGAGAGTTCTTTCCATACCCGTTCGGGCGTGAGGTGGTCTAGCTCGCCGCCCTCGCTCATCGCCCGCATGAGGATGAGCGTTTCCGGCGCGATGCCAAAATCGGATAACCGAGCGGCGAAACGCGCCGTGCGCAGCACACGCAAAGGGTCTTCGGCGAAGGCCGGCCCAACGTGGCGCAGGACTTTGGCTTTGAGGTCGCGCTCGCCCCCGTAAGGGTCGATTAGGCTACCGTCGCCTTTGCGGGCCATCGCGTTGATTGTGAGGTCGCGCCTCGAAAGGTCTTCTTCCAAGGTGACATCGGGCGCGGCGTAGCAGACAAATCCGGTATAGCCGCGCCCGCTTTTGCGCTCGGTACGCGCCAGCGCGTATTCCTCATGCGTCTGCGGGTGCAGGAAAACGGGGAAATCCCGCCCCACAGGCCGAAAACCGCGCTCAATCATGGCTTCAAACGTTTCCCCGACGACGACCCAATCCCTATCTTCAACTGGCAGACCGAGCAAGGCATCCCGCACCGCGCCGCCGACAACATATGCGCGCATACCCGGCTCCCGGCCTCAGTCCAGCATCTTCGGCATGATTGTGCCAAGACGCGCCTTGAGCGATTGCGGCTTGCCTTCGAGGAGGGCGGCGTAGATAACAGTGTTGCTCATGACGTGCTTGACGTACTCGCGGGTTTCCTCAAAGGGAATGGTTTCGGCGTAAAGAGCGCCTTCCAGCGGTCGGCCCGCGCGCCAGCGTCGGGCGCGTCCGGGGCCGGCGTTATATCCAGCGGCGGCCAGCACTTGGTCGCCTTCAAGCTCATCAAGGATGATGCGCATATAGCCGGTTCCAATTTCCACATTGGTTTCGGGGTCGCGCAGCAGCCCAGGGTGATAGTGCATGCCAAGCTGGCGGGCGACCCATTTGCCCGTTTTCGGCATGACCTGCATCAGCCCTTGTGCGCCCGTGGGGGAACGGGCGGGAATGATGAAGCGGCTTTCTTGCCGCATCACGCCGTAGACCCAAGCCAGGTCAAGATAATTGGCGCGGGCGCGAGGCTCGATGAGGTCGCGGTAGGGCGTGAGGAACCGCAGTTCCCACGCGCCAGCGGGGTTTCCAATTTCAGCGGAGGTGATGGCGCGGTCGTAGAGATGGTTTTTCAGCGCCAGTTGCGCGGCAGCCAGCCGAAAGGCTTGGTCGCGCCCGCGCAGCGCCCAGTTCCATTCCCGAATGGCGTCCATGCGGAAATCAAGCCGGAAAAGCGCCATCGCCCGCAGGAAGCCCGGATGGTTGTCAACGCCGGGGCCATTCACCGGAACCGCTGCGCCCATGCCCCCTTCTGTTCCGGCATCGACCTGTATCGCCTCGCCATTTCCATTACCGCCGTCCTCGCCGTTGCCTTCCCCCGCGCTCTCCTCGGAAACCAGTTCGCCGCCTTCGGCAGCTTCCTCGGCAACGGCTTCTTCGGAAACCGCTGTCACCGGGGGAGCCGCTAGCGCCGTATGCGCGGCGCGTGGGTCGAACGGATTGCCGAATTCTTCGTTGGCAAGGATGCCGTAGAAATTCGCCACGTTGGCGATGCGCCGGAATTCGCTGTCCGCCTCAGCCGACCGATTCAGGGATTTCAGGGCGCGTCCGCGCCAATAAATCCACTCCGGCAAAGCGCGTTCTTCGGGGGGCAATTTATTGATGGCCGCGATCACGCCCTGCCAGTCGCCGTCCCGCAGCGGCACACGCACACGCCAAGCGCGCTGCGTCACGCTCATCGGAACATTGCCCGCGTGGCGGAACCAGATGGCCGCGTTCGGGTTGTGGTTCTGCGCCGCGTGCAAGGCCAGCACGCCCCACCCATGCGCGCGCTCTTCGGCGGAAAGCCTGCCGGAGATGCGCTGGAAGCGAACATACGCGGCGGACACGTCATCGCGCGCCAGCCTCGTGAGCGCCACCAGCGCCATTTCCCGACCCGCCCGCGTGCGGGCAAAATTGCGCGGCAAGCGGTCGAGCGTGCGCTTCGGCCTGCGGACGGACTGCACGAAAGATTTCATGCTCCCCGGCGCAACCCAGCCGAGAACCGCCCGCGCGCGACCGGGCGAACGGGTATCGACCCGGCGGCGGAACAATTGCCAAACTTCGTCGTCGCCGACCCTGCCTTGCGTATGGGCTTCGCGCATCGCCGACAAGCAGGTGGTATGCGCCAGCGTCAGGGATGCCCAGCTTTTGACGATTTCATCAAGGGCTTTCCTGTCCCCTGTCGCCAGCCGGGCATTCCACGCTTGGCAGCGCATTTCGCTGTCCGGGCTTTGCAGGCTCGGGTACATCTGGAGGAAATAAGACCAGTCCCCGTCCCGCGCCATCCGGCGCAGCCAATCCACCCGCAAACGTTCCGCAAGCAGCGTGCCAGCCTCATCCGAAATGAACTGTGACAGATCGCTCTCGCGGGGCATGGAAAAGGCTTTGGACAAGCTGGTGGACAACTGCCAGTAGCGGACATAGCTGTCGAGCGGGTGGCCGCTCATCTGGCTGGCAAGGTATTCGAGCGTTTCCTGATCGCCTTTTTTCGCCGCGTCGCGGGCATCGAGAAACCGATTTTCGCCTGCCGAGTAAGCGTCGCCCGACTGTGCGCAAGCAAAGGCGTGGCAGCACACCGAAGCAATGACCGCTGCCACACGGGCGAAGGTCTGGACGAGAGCTTTATTCATTCGGCAAGGACTCCTGCTGAAAAACATCGGGCGTAAAAACCGCAAGACAATACCATAAAGGTGCGGAAAGCCGCCGTGGACGGTTAGAATTCCGCTTTTATTTATTCAAGCCCTTTTTTGATGTTCTATGAACTTTTCGTCGGGATGCGCTATACCCGCTCGCGCAAACGCGCACAGGGGCGCAACCGGCTTGTTTCCTTCACCACGCTGGTCTCCATCCTCGGCATCGCGCTCGGCGTGATGACGCTCATCGTCGTCCTATCGGTGATGAACGGCTTTCAGGAAGAACTGCGCGACCGAACCTTGGGCGTGGCCTCGCACATCGAAGTGGAATCGGTGGAAGGCTCTCCCGTGCCGGACTGGCAGCAGGTGGCCGAATACGCCGCCCAGCATCCCGAAGTGGCCGCCACCGCCCCTTATGTGAATGAGCAGGGCATGCTGACGCATGGCGACGCGGTGCGCGGCGTGCAGGTGCGCGGCATCCTCCCCCAGCCGGAAAGCAAGGTAGCAAATTTCGATAAATATATGCGGGCAGGCACGCTGGACGCTTTGGAACCCGGACGCTTCGGCATCATCCTTGGCCGCGACCTCGCCCGCTCGCTCGGCGCAAAACCGGGGGACAAGCTGACCCTGATCGCGCCGCAAGGCATGGTGACGCCCGCCGCCGTCGTGCCGCGTGTGCGCCAGTTCGAGGTCGTCGGCATTTTCGATGCCGGGGTCATCCAATACGACGCCGCCCTCGCGCTCATCCATCTGACCGACGCCCAAGCCCTCTACCGCATGGGAGATACCGTGAGCGGCGTGCGGCTGCGGCTCGAAAACCTCTTTGCCGCGCCGACCGTCTCACGCGAACTCGCCAAAATCATCCTGATTCCCGATTTGGCGCTGCGCGACTGGACGCGCATCCACGCCAATTTCTTCCGCGCCGTGGCGCTGGAGAAAACCATGATGATGCTTTTCCTTTTCCTGATTGTGGGCGTGGCGGCTTTCAACGTCGTGGCAAGCCTCACCATGACCGTGCAGGAAAAAGCCGCCGACATTGCCATCCTGCGCACCTTGGGCGCTTCGCCCTTCTCGGTCATGACGATTTTTGTTATCCAAGGCTCCTTCATCGGCGTGGTCGGGCTGGCCGCTGGACTGGCGGGCGGCTTGGGCATCGCCTTCAATCTCGACGCGGTCATTCCGGCGCTCGAAACCCTTTTCGGCATGACGCTTTGGGACAAGAGCATCTACTTCATCAGCGAACTGCCCTCGAAAGTGCTGGCAAGCGACGTGATCACCATCCTGACCGTCTCTTTCCTGCTCACCCTGATTGCGGCGATTTACCCAAGCTGGCGGGCCGCCTGCACCAAACCGGCGGAGGCGCTGCGCTATGAGTGAACGGGAAATCGTGCTCAGCAGCCAAGGGCTGGTCAAACGCTTCCGCGAAGGCGCCAGCGCGGTGCAAGTCCTGAACGGCATCGATTGCGAGATTCGGCGCGGCGAGCGGCTGGCCGTCATCGGCGCGTCCGGCTCCGGCAAAAGCACCCTGCTCCATCTTCTCGGCGGGCTGGACGCGCCAAGCGAAGGCAGCGTGAGCCTGCTTGGCAAGCATTTTTCCGCCATGCCCGAGGCCGCGCGCGGACGCTTGCGCAACAGCGCGCTGGGCTTCGTGTATCAATTCCATCACCTGCTCCCCGAATTCACCGCGCTGGAAAACGTGGCCATGCCGCTCTACATCCGCCGCATGAACCGGAGCGAGGCGGGCGAGCGCGCCGAAGCCATGCTGCGTGAAGTCGGGCTGGGGCATCGGCTCGACCACACACCGGGCGAGCTTTCCGGCGGCGAGCGCCAGCGCACCGCCATTGCCCGCGCGCTGGTGACGAACCCCGTCTGCGTGCTGGCCGACGAGCCTACTGGCAACCTCGACCGCCACACGGCAGAAGCCGTGTTCGACCTGATGATGGGTCTCAACGAAAAACTGGCGACGAGCTTCGTCATCGTCACCCATGACGAGGCGCTGGCGCGGCGCAGCGAGCGGGTGCTGCGCTTGGTAGACGGCATGCTGATGCCGGACGGGGACGAAGCCCACGGACAAAGCGTCCGCAGCGCCCCGCCCCCATGAGCGCCACGCTCCTGCAACGCTCGCTGGCTGCCGTCTGGCATCCGTGCACCCAGATGCAGCACCACGAATCCTTGCCGCTCACGCCGATTGTCCGGGGCGAAGGGGCGTGGCTCATCACGGAAGACGGACGGCGGCTGCTGGACGGCATCAGCTCGTGGTGGGTCAATCTTTTCGGGCATTGCAACCCGCGCATCAACGCGGCACTGCGCGAACAGCTTGAACGGCTCGAACACGTTTTGCTCGCGGGCTGCACGCATCCGCCCGCCGTAGAGCTTGCCGAACGGCTCTCCGAGCGCACCGACGGGGCGCTCGGCCACGCTTTTTATGCGTCGGACGGCGCTTCCGCCACGGAAATCGCGCTGAAAATGAGCTTTCACGCTTGGCGCAACCAAGGATTTCCCCAAAAAGACCGTTTTCTGTGCCTAGAAGGCAGCTATCACGGAGAAACCGTAGGGGCGCTGGCCGTCACGGACGTTGCCCTGTTCAAAGATGCCTACGCGCCACTGGTGCGCCAAGCGGACACCGTGCCGTCGCCTGACGCACGGCAAGCCGCGCCGGGAGAGACGCCCGCCGACGTGGCGCGGCGCGCCGCCCACGCGCTGCAAGCCAAGCTGGAAGCGGAAGAAGGCCGCGTCGCGGCGCTCATCGTGGAACCGCTCGTGCAGGGCGCGGCGGGCATGGCGATGCACGACCCGGAATACCTGCGCCAAGCCCGCGCGCTGTGCGACCGCTACCAAGCGCACCTCATCTGCGACGAAATCGCCGTCGGCTTTGGTCGCACAGGCACGTTCTTCGCGCATGAGCAGGCGGGCATTCGCCCTGACCTGCTTTGCCTCTCCAAAGGCATTTCCGGCGGCTACCTGCCGCTGTCCGCCGTGCTGTGCCGCGAGGAAATTTTCCGTGCCTTTTACGGCGTTGACCTCCGCAAAGGCTTCCTGCACTCGCACTCCTACACCGGCAACCCACTGGCATGCCGCGCCGCGCTCGCCACGCTGGATATTTTTGAAGAGGACGACGTGCTGGTGGCGAACCGCGCACGGGCCAATTTGCTGGGGCGCTTGCTGGAAAACTCGTTTTCCGGCCACGAAGCGGTTCGCCACCTGCGCCAGCGCGGCATGATTGCCGCTTTCGACGTGGACGGCGCGCCGGAAGATTTTTCGCGGCGCTTTTTCATGGCCGCGCTCGACGCGGGCGCGTTGCTGCGCCCCATCGGCAACACGGTGTATTTCATGCCACCTTACGTGATGGGCGCGCCGGAACTGCAAACGCTGGTCGCCGCCGCTGCCGCCGCGCTGGACAAGGCGCTGGCATGAGCCGCCTCGATTCCCTGCACGCCGCGCTCGACGAACTTGACGCCAGCCATCTGCGCCGCGTCCGGCGCGACCTCGAAAGCCCCTGCTCGCCCCATGCCATCATCAATGGCCGCACCATCACGGCCTTTTGCAGCAACGATTACCTCGGGCTGGCCGCGGATTCCCGGCTCGCCGACGCGCTGGCCGAAGGCGCGAGGCGATGGGGCGCGGGCGCAGGCGCTTCTCATCTCGTCTGCGGCCATTACGCCGTCCAGCGCGAGCTTGAAGAGCGTCTGGCAGCTTTCGTCACGTGCGAACGCGCCCTCGTGTTTTCCTCGGGCTTCATGGCGAACATGGGCATCATCCCGGCGCTGGTCGGGCGCGGCGACGCTATTTTTGCCGACCGCCTGAACCACGCCTCGTTAATCGATGGCATGTTGCTCTCCCGCGCCGCCATGCACCGCTACCCGCATCTCGACATGGCCGCGCTCGAACGCCAGCTTGCGGGCAGCCGCGCCAAAACAAAACTCATCATCAGCGACGCGGTGTTCAGCATGGACGGCGACATCGCGCCCCTGCGCGAGCTGATGACGCTCGCGGAACGCTTCGACGCTTGGCTCCTCATCGACGATGCCCACGGCTTCGGCGTGCTCGGCCCGCAAGGACGTGGCGCGTTGGCGGAAGCGGACATCAGCGGCGAACGGCTCATCCAGATGGCGACGCTTTCCAAAGCCGCTGGGGTTTCGGGCGCGTTCGTCGCCGGGGAAGCCACCGTCATTGAATGGCTGATGCAGAAAGCACGAACCTACCTCTTCACCACCGGCTCGCCGCCCGCGCTCGCGCACGCCCTGCTTGCCAGCGCCGCCCTCATCGAAGCAAGCGACGAGCGCCGCGCCCACCTTGCGGCGCTTATCAAACGCCTCCGGTCAAGCCTCGCCCAAAAACGCTGGAAACTGCTGCCCTCGCGCACCCCCATCCAGCCCCTCATCATCGGGAGCAACGCCGACGCGCTCGCGCTCGGAGACGCGCTCATGAAACAAGGGCTATGGATATCCGCCATCCGCCCGCCCACCGTCCCCGCAGGCAGCGCCCGCCTGCGCATCACGCTCTCGGCGGCGCACACGGCAGATGATGTGGACAGGCTTACTGAGGCAATCAACCGATTGGAAGATTGAAAAATCTGGCTTAAAATCGCAGACAAGTAAAATTCTTGTGAAAACAGAGGAAATGTTTTCACTGTTTCTGCGTTATGCCAAAAACAAAATCACTGAGGAGCGAAATACTGAAAATGTATCGCATGGGCGCTGCCGCAGGCTACACCACCGATAGTGACGATACGGACAGCCAAAGAAACTGCTGCATATCCGCGCTGTCTTTCCGTCCATCCGAAAACATGCCGTTCGCTTCGATCCAACTTGAACCGAAGTGAACAGCGGTAAAGCAAGAAAAAGTCTATGGAAATGTTGATTTCGCAAGCGACAAAACGGAATTGGGATAAACTGAGCATCACTGATAGCCATATCAAATTAACAAAACGGGCAAACAAAACCAATTCAAAAAAAAGAATACTGCCCTTAGAATATTTTTCTAATTTCAAAAATATTCCCGTGATTAAACGGGTACTTGATGAAATATGGGCTTGTGGTCACAGCATTTCTGATGTTATGTATTCTATTGTCTTAAATTACTTTAATTCAATTGGAATCACAAGTGAAAATCACCTCAAAAGAAATGTTCAAAAATTTTTATCTGAATATTCCAATCTTTTTCCTATTGAAAAATTATTATCATTAGAGTTACCCTTAGATGAATTCGATTTGTTTGGGCTTATCTATCAATCACTTTATGTTGAGGGCGATAAAAATAAACAAGGCATTTACTACACCCCCGCAAATATAACACGGCAACTAAATAACGAATTGGACTTGTCAAAAGGAGAGTCCTTTTTAGACCCTTGTTGTGGTAGCGGTAGTTTTTTATTGAATGTGAAGATAAAACACCCAACTCAACTATACGGCATAGATTGCGACCCGATTGCGGTTATGTTGTGTAAGGCAAATCTCATTGTGCGATTCAAAGAAGTTGACTTTGACCCGCAAGTGTATTGCTCTGACTTCTTAGACGAATACAGTTTGTTTGATTCGGTAAAACCCATCGCAATAAAAGGTAAGAAATTTGATTGTATTTCTACAAACCCCCCTTGGGGAGCCATAGCAAAAAATTCTTTTTCGCAACTCAGCATAGGCGAATCTTTCGCTTATTTTCTAAGTAAGGCATTGGATAGTTTAGAAAATAACGGTATCCTCAATTTTTTGTTACCAGAATCGTTTCTAAATGTAAAAGCATACAGTAAATTGCGGCTGCATATAATGAACAATTATTCCATAGAAAAGATACAATTTTTCGCTAACTTGTTTACTGGAGTAACGACAAAAGTTGTGGCGCTTACAATTGCAAATAGGAAAACGCAAAAGCATATTCAGGTTATTGAGGGGAAGAATACTAAATTAGTGGATGCCGCTTCGTTCCACCAATCTCCGAACTGTGTTTTTTCTCGAATAGTGTCTAAAGACAAGGAAATTTTAGATAAAATATACTTAAAAGGACAATTCAATCTGTCAAACAGCATTTGGGCACTCGGTATAGTAACAGGCAACAACGCTGAAAAGTTATTTGATACACCACTAGAAAATGGCGAGCCTATTTACACAGGAAAAGAAATTCGTGCCTTTAGACTCTTGTCGCCCAAAAAATATATCGTGTATGACCGTACATGTTTTCAGCAGGTTGCCAAAGACGAGATTTATAGGGCGAAGGAAAAACTCGTATACAAGTTTATATCAAACAAACTTGTCTTTGCATATGACAATAGCGGAAGTCTATTTCTAAACAGCGCAAATATTCTTATTCCAACCATTCCGTCAATCAGCATTCAAACAATGCTTATCTTTCTGAACTCCGAATTATTCCAATTTATCTATACTAAGCGATTTAGGGAAATCAAAGTGCTCAAAGGCAATTTGTGCGAACTCCCATTCCCGAAATTGCTTTCAAAAGAGGATGATAAACTAAAATCAATAGCGAACAATATCATCAGTGGTGATGAATCTGCTATTGAAACCGCCCAAAATGCGGTTTACCAATTTTACAACCTGTCTTCAACGCAAATACAACATATACAGGGGGAACTGAAAAGTGGAACACTTGCTTAAAGAATTGGAAAAATATACTGAACAGCTTAAATTAAAAGCTCTAGAAAAATATGATTTATCCAATGATTTTCTTGAACGACTATATTCTGTATTCCCGTTCAATCGTTTTGAATATATTATTAGTCATTTAATTGCAAATCAAATTATCAATTTAGAGCAATATCTCGATATACGGAACTCCTATTTGGAACGAAATAAATATCTTTACATATTTGAGATTACCGCGCCACGAACATTTGGCGAAACATGGGCGCAAAGACATCTTAATGAGTTAGTACCTGAATTAAGGCGTCCATCAAAAGCGTTAGATTCGGATTATTCTGGTCAATATGATTTTTGGTATAACGGAATCCGTATCGAAGTAAAAGCATCAAGAGCGGTCAAACGACAAGGTGGAGATTCTTTAATAATGAAAGCCCTGTCTACCGATTCAACAGAAGGATTTGACATGAATTTTCAACAAGTCAAACCCACCTGTTGTGATGTTTTTATCTGGATTGCTGTCTGGCGAGATACCATTCGTTATTGGGTATTTTCAAGCAAAGAAGTCGAAGTAAATAGACATTATTCAATCAGACAACATCGAGGAAATACTGGCGAAGGGCAGTTATGGATAACAGATAAAAATATCAATGAGTTTAAAAACTACCTCGTCAATCCTCGTAATATATTGGATAAGGTAATTGAAAAGGGCAATAAGCAAAAGACGAAGGGCTAGCCGTGCATCCTCGCTTCTCCCATCTAACGTCTGTCTATCGCGTTTTCTGTGTTCGACTACGCGGCGCATCGTGTAAGTTTCGGCACAATTCTTCATGCCGGGTCATGGCGGACATCTCCACCCAGCCCGTAGCCGCTTGAAAACACGATGAGCCGAAAAACGCCGCTTTTCTTTCTGCATGGCTGGGCCATGTCCCCGTCCGTGTGGCAGCCCTTGGCCGCAGCCCTTGGCACGGACGGGTTTGAGATTTGCGCCCCCGCGCTCCCCGGCCACGGCGGCGAGGTTCGCGCCGCTGCGCCAACGCTGGCTGCTTGGGCTGACGCGCTGGCGTCGTCAGTTCCTTCGGGCGCGGCAGTGGTCGGCTGGTCGCTTGGGGCGCTGCTCGCGCTGGAACTCGCCCGCGCTTGCCCTGAGCGCGTGAAGCGCCTGATTCTTTTGGGCGCAACGCCCCGCTTCGTGACCGCGACCGATTGGCCGCATGGGCTGGATGCCGCCGTAGTCAATTCTTTTTCCGATGAATACATCAAGCAGCCCGCCCAAACGCTGCGCCGTTTCCTAGCCCTGCAAACCTTGGGAGATGCCAGCCGCCGACGGCTGCTGCCCCAGCTTGAAGCCGCTGCCATTGCCCACAGCGAGTGTCCGTTGCCCGCGCTCGCGGACGGGCTGAAAATCCTTGCGGAAAGCGATTTGCGGGGACGGCTTGCGGAAATCGGGCAGCCAGTGCGCCTGATTCATGGCGAAGATGACGCACTGATGCCAGTCGGCGCGGCGCACGGGCTTGCCGCCGCCCTGCCGCAAGCCCGCCTGACCGTCTATGAACGCTGCGGCCACGCGCCCTTGCTGTCGCGCCCGAATGATTGCGCGGCAGAGATACGCGCCTGCCTTGATGGGCAAAACGGCGAACCATGAACAGATTTTCCGACCCATACCGCCATCAGGTTCGCCGCGCCTTTGACCGCGCCGCGCCAACTTACGGCTCCGCCGCCCATGTGCAGGGCGCGGCGGCACAACGCTTGCTCGATTTTTCCCGCCAGCATCCGCTGCCGGACACGGTGCGCCGCGTACTGGATGCCGGGTGCGGAACCGGGCTGGCGCGCCCCGCCCTATCGGAGCGGTTTCCGCAAGCGCAATGCGTGGCGCTCGACTTCTCCGCCGCAATGCTCGCGCACGTCGCCCGCAGCGCATGTGCGCCATCCCTTGTTTGCGCGGACATCGAGCGATTGCCGCTGAAAGATGCGTCCATCGACTTTTACTGGTCGAGCCTCGCCTTTCAGTGGTGCTCTCCAGAGACGGCGCTCAAGGAAACCTTCCGGGTGCTCGCGCCGGGAGGCGCGGCGCGAATCGCTACCCTCGGCACTCGAACCCTCCATGAATTGCGCGACGCTTTCGGCAAAGTAGACGACGGCGTGCACGTTCTCGACTTTATGCCACCAGAGCACTGGCTGGACGTTTCCAGAAACGCGGGCTTTGCCGTCCAGTCCCATTTGCGGGAAACACTATTTGATTTCGCTGCCGATTTGCGCGCACTCCTTGGTAATATCAAGGCCATTGGCGCACGCGCCGTCGCAAGCCCGCAGCGGCGGTTCATCGGGCGGAAAGGCTGGCAGACGCTCCAATCCACCTATGAAGCCTTCCGCCGCCCGGATGGCGCGTTGCCCGCAACGTATGACCTGATTTTGCTTGCCTTGAGGAAACCTAAATGAGCGAGAGCGCCTGCCGGGCTTGGTTCGTCACCGGAACGGATACCGGAATCGGTAAGACATTCGCTTCATGCGTGCTCATCCACGCAGCAAAGGCAAAGGGCTTTACGGCGCTCGGCATGAAGCCCGTGGCCTCGGGCGCTGAAATCATCGACGGCAAGCCCATCAACGAGGACGCGGCGCGGCTGCTGGCCGCAGGCAGCTTCGACCCTGGGCTGGAACGGGTCAATCCCTACTGCCTGCAATTGCCCGCCTCCCCGCATCTCGCGGCGCAGGAAGAAAACATCCAAATCGACCCCGCCCGCATCCGCCAATCGTTCGACGAACTCTCCGAACGCTGCGACCGCCTGTACATCGAAGGCGCGGGCGGCTTCCTTGCGCCTCTGGGCGAAGAGATCGACGCGTCGCGCATCGCGCGCGAACTGGGCTGCCCCCTCATCCTCGTCGTCGGCATGCGCCTAGGCTGCATCAACCACGCGCAGCTCACCGCCAAAGCCATCCTAGCCTCCAATCTGCGGCTGGATGGATGGATTGCAAACTGCTTATATCCAGACACGCCTTATTTATCTGATAACATTAAATTTTTGTGTCATTGCCTTGACGCGCCGCTTCTGGGGGTGCTTCCCTACGCGCCCAATGCTGCGCCCGACGCGCTGGCGCACCTCGTCACCCTGCCTTGCCAACCCATTCCAGACACCGTCAGGAGTTCGTTCATGAACACGGAAAACGTCGCTGAGCCAAAAATCGCCGCAACCGACCAAGAAAATCTCAGCGAGGATTCCGCCGCGCCCGAAGCCGCCCAACAAGAGGCTTCCGGCGAAGAACGCCCCAAAACTGATACGCCCAGCAAAGAAGCGCCTAGCGAAGAGCCGCCCAAAACCGATGCGGATAGCGAGGAAGCGTCCGACGAAGAAATTCCGGTGCTCAGCCCTGACGACGCGCCCAAAGCCTTGGCTACGGACAGCGCGTTCCCTGAACCAGATTCACCTGTGAAAAAAGACGACCGGCCTTTCATCGTTCTGATGTTTGCCGCCGTTTTTGCCATCGTCGCCTTCATCACCCACGCCACCAAAGACGACGCTCCGGCGAGCAAAGCCCCGCGTTCCGAAGAAATCGGGCTGATCGAGGCCGCGCCGACGGAACCTGATGCCGCCGAAAGCTCTCCAACAGGGGAGCAAATCGAATCCGCCCAACTCAAGCTGCTCGAAACCGAGGCGCTGAACGACTATAAAACCGCGAGAGAGCACTATCAGCGCGGCGACTACGCGATTTCGCTGACATGGCATCAAAAATCCAGAAGCGGCTTTGAGCAGTTGATGGCGTATTACGACCAGTTTCCCAACAGCACGCAGCGCATCGCGGCCAGAAAAAATCTCGCGGCAATCTACAGCGCCCTGGGCGATGTTTATCGCAGCCAGAAGAAATACCCCGACGCTTTGGACATGTTCAAAAAGGCATTGTCAATTTATGAGAAAACCCCGGTCGACAAAAACCTTGATGCCGCCACGACCTACAACAATATCGCCGAAATCCATCGGCTTCAGGGCGATTACATGTCCGCGCAGTCGGGATACTTGAAGGCGTACCGCATCTTGCGCCTCGCGGTCGGCGACAACCACCCGACGGCCAGAGCCGTGAGGCTCAGCTTGGCGCGCGCCCACGACAAGCTGGACAATGCCACGCCTTTCGGCCAATGGCTTGAAGAGCACCTGCGATAAATCAGAAATACGGGGGGCGCGACGCTGGATTCGCGCCCTCTCAGGAGAAAAGTCCATGAAATTGCGTTATTTGCCCTTTCCGCTCGTTGCCGCCATTTTCGCCCTGTCGGGTTGCGCCACAACCTCACAGGATGGCGGCACAGAACCCGCCGCCGCGCAGCGTCAAGATGCCGCTGCTGTGCAGCAGCAGGGCGCTGCCGTCGTGTCGCTGGAAGACTCGCAGAAAGCGGCGAAAGAATATGATGACATTGCCATGCAACATATCGCTCGGGGCGAATACGCGCAGGCGCAAGACTGGTATTCAAGAGCCTTGCTGATTCGCAAGCGGACGTTGGGAGAGGTGCATCCCGAGACTATCGCAACCTACGACAGCCTCGCGTGGCTCAATCTCAGCAAGGGCAGCTACGAGGAAACGCTGAAGTGGTATCAGGAGGCGCTGGCGCTGCGGGAACGCTCGCCCTCCAGAGACATGACCGACAAAATCATCAACCTCGAAAACATCGCCAACGTCCATTACCGCCAAGGCGAGCACAACCAGGCGCTAGAGTGGTACAGAAAAACCGTTGAGCTTCGGGAAAGCGCACAAGGCAAGGAACATCCCGACACCATCGCGGACTACCACCGCATTGCCAGAATATATGCCGCACAGTTCGATTTCAGGAACGCGCTGGCTTGGTACAAAAAAGCCTTGGCGGTGCAGAAAAAGAATCTGGGCAAAGACCATCCCGCCATCGCGCCGCTCCATAACGATATTGCCAACGTGTATTTCGACCGGGGCGATTACGATCGGGCACTCTCCGAATGCCTTGTCGCCTACAAAATTTTCGCCAAAAAATTCGGCCCGCAGCATCAAGGTTCCGTATTGGTCAAAACCAATCTGGAAAGAATCTACAAAGGCTCTTCCCGTCCCGCGCCATTCAAGGACTGGCTAGCCGAAAACATGCGCTGATCCCGCTTCCTAAAAATCCCCCGCCCTCGCCTGCAAGGCGGCCAGCGCCGCCAGTCCCGCCGTTTCGGTTCGCAGGATGCGCGGCCCCAGCCCGACCGGACGGCATCCCGCTTGCAGGCAGAGCGCCATTTCCTCATCGCTCCAGCCGCCTTCCGGCCCGATGTAAAGATGGATGGCCGCAGGAAGAGGCTGAATCGCCGAAAGCCGCCCGCCGCCGGGCGCGAGCACCAGCCGCACGGCCTCCATCGTCTGCGCGAGGCAAGCGGCAAGGCTCTGCACCGGAGCGACAAAAGGCAGCCGATTGCGCCCGCACTGCTCGCAAGCGGCAATCACGACCTGCCGCCAGTGCTCGCGTTTTTTGTCGGCGCGTTCCCCCGCGAGGCGCAGCACCGACCGCGCCGCTTGCACGGGAATGATGCCCGCCGCCCCGAGTTCCACCGCCTTCTGTATTACCCAGTCCATTTTGTCGCCGCTGGCGAGCGCCTGCACCAGAACGATGTCGAGCGGGGATTCCCGGCTCGCCTCCTGCCACTGCCCATCGACCGCCACCGCCAAACGCCCGCGCACATCAAGCCGCGCATGAAGCTCGCCGCCGCTGCCATCGAACAACGCCACGGCATCGCCGCTGCACAGCCGCAGCGCCTTCAAAGCATGATGCGCACAGCCGTCCGGCAACGAAACTTCTCCGTCACGCGGCAAAACACCCGGAAAATAAAAACGCGGAATCATCGTGAAATCAAGTATCTTAAAAATACAGCAGCGGGTTTGACCAGTTACCCCCCAATAGGTCTTGGCAAAGACCGCTTGGGTTCTGCTTGAAAATATCCTTCACACCGCAGACACCGCTGGGCGCACAAAAGCGCCGCGCCGCTCGGAATGCCTCGCCCGCCAGAGGTCGTAGCTGGACTGCATCCGAAGGAACATGGCGGCTCCGGGGCCGCCTTCCGGTGTCTTCAGCCAATCCTCCAGCCGCAGCGCCATCTCCGCGCTCACGCCCGCGCGCCCGTTGAGGAGGCGCGAGAGCATCACCCGGCTCACGCCAAGCTGGCGGGCCGCCTCCGTGACGGACAGCCCCAGCGAGGGCAGCACCTCGTCCCGCAAAAAAACGCCCGGATGCGGTGGGTCAAACATTCTGCTCATGGCTTTTCCCTTTCAATGGTAGTCCTGATAATCAACAAGAATCGCGTCTTCGCCCTCAAAGGCAAACGTCATCCGCCAGTTGCCATTGACCGTCACAGCCCAATGCCCAGCTAGGCCATGCGATAGGCGGTGCAGCCTCCAGCCGGGCACGTCCATCTCGGAAGGCGAGGCCGAAGCGTCCAGAAGCGCAAGCTGCATCCTGAGCCGCTTGGCATGGTCTGGCCGGATGCCCGCCCTGCTCCCCGCCTCAAAGAATGCCTGGATGCCTTTGTGAAGAAAGGACTTAATCATGCCCAAATCGTAAACTGCAAATTTACACTTATCAAGTTGCCTTTCTCAAAACACCCGGAAAATAAAAACGCGGAATCATCGTATTATTGCGCCCATGCCTTCATCGCCCCGTTCGCCCCATCTTGTGCCGCCCACCAGCCCGCCGTCCGCTTCGCCCGGCGCGTTGCTGGACAAGGCGCGGCAAATCGAAGCCCTCGTGCGCAACATCGCGGCCTCCGAAATACTTCCACGCTATCTCAAGGTATCACGCGGGCGCAAGGCTGATGGCTCGCTTCTCACCGAAGCCGACCTCGCCACCCAGCGGCGGCTGGTCGAGGAACTGCCCGTCCTGCTGCCGGGGCCGGTGCTGGGCGAAGAAATGAGCGGGGAAATGCAGGCGCGCTTATGGGGCACGGGGCGAAGCGGCTTGTGGTGCATCGACCCGCTCGACGGCACGACCAATTTTGTGAATGGCATTCCGTTTTTCGCTATCTCGATTGCGTGGATTTTCGATTATGAGCCGTGCCTCGGCGTGATCTACAACCCCATCAGCGAAGAATGTTTCTTGGCCGTTCGGGGCGCGGGGGCTTTTCTCAATAGCGAGGCGCTGCCGCTGCGCCGCACAACCCGCAAGCTGCGCGAAGCCGTGGCGGGCTTCGACCTGAAGCAGGTCAGCCCTCATCTGGGCGACGAACTCGTCACGCGCCCGCCGTATTTTTCACAGCGCAACCTCGGCTCTTGTACGCTCGAATGGTGCTTTCTCGCGGCGGGTCGCTTCGATGTGTATGTGCACAACGGCCAAATGCTGTGGGACTATGCCGCAGGGCAGTTGATTCTGTCCGAAGCGGGCGGGCAAGCCTGTTCGCTGGACGGCGGAACCCAGCTTGCTGGGCCTGCGGTCAAGCGCGGCGTCATTGCCGCCGCCAATCCCTCGCTGTTCGAGCAGTGGCGCACCTGGCTGCTATCGCATTCCTGAAAAACCCCAACCTCCGCGCAGAATTTTCCGCCAGCAAGCCTTTCAGGGATAATCCGCGCACTTCCCGCACATCGGCTATCGAGTCCATCATGTCGCAAACATCTCCTTCCGCCCCGGCCTTCAATCCCCTCACAGCCGCGCTCCGCGCGCTCGCCATCGACGCTATCCAGAAAGCCAATTCCGGGCATCCCGGCGCACCGCTCGGCATGGCGGAAATCGCTGAAGTCCTCTGGCGCCGCCATTTGAAACACAATCCCGCCAACCCCGCGTGGCCCGACCGCGACCGCTTCGTGCTCTCCAACGGCCACGGCTCCATGCTCCTCTACGCCCTGCTGCACCTCACGGGCTACGCGCTTTCCATCGAAGACCTGAAAAATTTCCGCCAGTTCGGCGCAAAAACCGCCGGACACCCAGAAGTCGGCCATGCCCCCGGCGTGGAAACCACCACCGGCCCGCTCGGTCAGGGCATTGCCAACGCCGTCGGCTTCGCGCTGGCGGAAAAACTGCTCGCCGCCGAATTCAACCGCCCCGGCCACGCCATCGTCGACCACCAGACCTACGTTTTTTTGGGCGACGGCTGCCTGATGGAAGGCGTTTCCCACGAAGCCTGCTCGCTGGCGGGTACGCTGGGGCTTGGCAAGCTCATCGCTTTCTACGACGACAACGGCATTTCTATCGACGGACACGTTGAAGGCTGGTTCACCGACGATACCCCGAAACGCTTTGAAGCCTATGGCTGGCACGTCATCCCGAACGTTCCCGGTCACGACGTTGACGCCATCGAAGCCGCGCTGGAAGCGGCGCGGAAAGAAACCCAAAAGCCCACGCTCATCTGCTGCAAAACTGTCATCGGCATGGGTTCCCCCAACAAAGCGGGCAGCCACGACTGCCACGGCTCGCCGCTGGGCGTGGATGAAGCGGCGGCAACCAAAGCGGCTATCGGCTGGACGCATCCGCCGTTTGAGATTCCCGCCGACGTTTACGCTGCTTGGGATGCCAAGCAAAAAGGCAGTGCGCTCGAAGCCGACTGGCAGCGCCGCTTTGACGCTTATCGCGCCGCCTTCCCTGACCTTGCCGCCGAATTCGAGCGCCGCGTCATCCGCCGGGAACTGCCCGCCGACTGGCCTCAAGTTGCCGCGCAACTCATCGCCGCCTGCAAGGAAAAAGCCGAAAACATCGCCACGCGAAAAGCCAGCCAGAACGCGATTGCCGCCCTGCTTCCCCAATTACCGGAACTCTTCGGCGGCTCGGCGGATTTGGCCAGTTCCAACCTGACTTTCGTCAAAGGCAGCCGAGGTGTGACAACTGCTGAAGGCGGCAACTACTGTTATTACGGCGTGCGTGAATTCGGTATGACCGCCATCGCCAACGGCCTTGCCCTGCATGGCGGATTCATTCCCTATACCGCCACCTTCCTCGTTTTCTCGGACTACGCCCGCAACGCCATCCGCATGGCCGCGCTCATGCGCCAGCGGCAAATCATGGTCTACACGCACGACTCCATCGGGCTGGGCGAAGACGGCCCCACGCACCAGCCAGTCGAGCACATTCCCAGCCTGCGCTTGATTCCCAACCTCGATGTCTGGCGTCCTTGTGACGCGCTGGAAACCGCCGCCGCTTGGATTGCCGCCGTCGAACGCACGGACGGCCCCACGCTGCTCACTCTCTCGCGCCAAAACCTGCCCACGGTCACAAGCCATATCGACGCGGGCAACATCAAAAAAGGCGGCTACATCCTCGCCGATGCCGCGAACCCCAAAATCGTGCTCATCGCCACCGGCTCCGAAGTTCAACTGGCTCTGGCCTCCAAAGCGGCGCTGGACGCGGAAGGCATTAACGCCCGCGTCGTCTCCATGCCCTCCACCAACGTCTTCGACCGCCAGAGCGCCGCCTACCGCCGGGAGGTTCTCGGCGGCGAAAACGTCCGCCGCGTCGCCATCGAAGCCGCGCACGGCGACTTCTGGCGCAAATACGTCGGGCTGGAAGGCGCGGTCATCAGCCTCGATGCCTTCGGCGCATCCGCCCCGGCGGGCGAACTGTTTGAACATTTCGGCTTTACGGTCAGGAATGTGGTGGGGGCGGCGAAGGGCATGGTGAATGCGTAACCATCGAGGCACAATCTCGGGAGACTTGCAGATGCCTGATAAGAAATATGTCCGATTTTTTGTGCCTGTGGCATGGAAATGAAAACAAGAGCGGAGAAATAACGTGCTTGTTATTATTGGGCTGATTGCGGGCTTTGCTAGTATCATCATACTGACAGTGCGGTTCAATTTTTTGAAAAGCAATAATAAAAAGCTATTGCTTACTATTTCATGACCTGTATCGCTTCTTATTTCGGGAATTTCACTCGCGGTTGACGCTTCAAGGACTTACATTCCAGGCAAATGGGCTATTGTTGGTTACTGGGTTTCAGTAGCCACTGGCAAACGTGTAGCCCCCGTGTATGATGTAGTAAAAGAAGGTAGCGGCACCAATCCTATCTTTATGTTTTTCATAATTATCCTTATGTTTTCTATATATAGCTTAGTATTTGCAGGAAGTGTTGCCACAGGTAGAAACATGGCTCGTCATGCTACAAAAATACCATTGAAAATTTTATCTTTTTTAACATGGTTTTTAGGGTGTTTTTGTTCTGGAATAGTTACGGTAGGATTCATACCAGTTGTTTTAGCGAAAAAGAGCGGCACACCATCTGGTATATCGCGCAACATGAGGATATTTGTAGTTATATTTTCAATTCTGTTTTTAATTATGATTTTCCGCAGACTAATGCCACAAATACTATGACGGACAGTAATCAGCTACCCATGATGAAGAAGTAAAACACTCAATAAATCGACACATTTCGTGATTTCGTATTTTTCCGAATGTTGCGCTCTCTGCAAAGAATGCAACCGCCGAAAAAACAATAGCTAACCGCCCTGCACCTGAAAAACCGCGCCGTCCTCGATTCGCAGCGCGGTCAGCGCGCCGCCCCAGATGTAGCCTGAATCCAAAGCGACCAGCCCTTCTTCGCGGTAAAAGCCGAGCGTCGACCAGTGGCCGCAGATGATGGTGTGGGTGCGGCTGGCGCGTTCCGGGAACGCGAACCAAGGTTGCGTGCCTTCCGGGGCGGTGTCGGGTGCGCCTTTGGCTCGCATCGCCATGCGGCCATCGGGCGTGCAGAAACGCAGGCGCGTCAAGGCGTTGACGATGACCCGCAGGCGGTTCCAGCCTTTCAAACTACTTTTCCAGCAATCCGGGCGGTTGCCCATGAGGTTCAGGAGAAATTTCTTTGCGCGCTTGCTCGCAAGCTCGGCTTCGACTTCCGCCGCTAGCGCCTGTGCCTTGGGAACCGTCCACTGGGGCAGCAGCCCCGCATGCACGAGCGCATATCCATTTTCGACATGGAGCAGCGGGCGACGGGCGAGCCAGTGCATGAGTTCGTCGCAGTCGGGCGCGGCAAGGACTTCATCAAGCGTGAGGTCGGCGCTGCGGGGTTCAAGCCCGGCGTGGAGCATCAAAAGGTAAAGGTCGTGATTGCCGAGCACGACCGTGGCGGCGTCCCCAAGCCCCGCGACGAAGCGCAGCACTTGGAGCGATTCCGTTCCCCGGTTGACGAGGTCGCCCACGAGCCAAATCCGGTCGGCGGCGGGGTCAAACGCGCACTGGTCTAGCAAGCGCCGCAGTGCGCCGTAACAGCCTTGGATGTCGCCAATTGCGTAGGTTGCCATGCTATATAAATACAGGTTCCGGTTCTAGCTCTACGCCAAAACGCTTGAAAACGTCGTTCTGGATGCTCGCGGCCAGTTGCAGGATGTCTTGGCCGACCGCGCCGCCGTGGTTGACGAGGATGAGCGCGTGCCGCTCGTGACAGCCAGCGGAACCGATGCGCCGCCCCTTCCAGCCGCACTGCTCAATGAGCCACCCGGCGGCGAGCTTTTCCCGTCCGCCGGGCTGCGGGTGATGTGGCAACGCGGGATGGGCGGCCAGTAGCGCGGCGCATCGGGCGGCATCGATGACGGGATTTTTGAAGAAGCTGCCCGCGCTGCCGAGTTCGGCGGGGTCGGGCAGCTTGCGCCGCCTGAGCGCGATGACGGCATCCGATATGTGCACGGGGGTTGGAGGGCTTGCGTCGCTGAAGCCGCGCCCGGAAAGTTCGCTCGCCAGTTCGCCATAGCGAATGACGGGCTGCCAATGGCGCGGCAAACGGAAACGAACCGCCGTAATCAGCCAGCGGTTTGGCTGGCGCTTGAAAAAGCTGTCGCGGTAGCCGAACTGGCAATCGGCGGCACTGAACGGCCTGATTTCGCCGCTGGCAAGGTCGAGCGCGTCGAGCGATGCCACGCGCTCCGCCACTTCCAGCCCATAAGCGCCAATGTTCTGGACGGGCGCAGCACCAACCATGCCGGGAATGAGCGACAGGTTTTCCAGCCCCGGCCAACCTTGGGCAAGCGTCCAGCGAACAAAATCGTGCCAAACCTCGCCCGCGCCCGCTTCGATGAGGATGTCAGTTTCGGTTTCGCCACATTTGCGCCGCCCCGGTATTTCAACTTTGAGGACGGTATCGAGCGGCTCGCCGCGCAGAACGAGGTTGCTGCCGCCGCCCAAAATCAGGCTGGGCGCGGCGGCATGACGTGCCGCGAGAAAGGCGCGAGCCTCAAGCGCCTCCTCGATTGAGCGCACACGCAGCAGATGCCGCACGCGGGCGGGCAGTCCAAAGGTATTCAGTGCCGAGAGGTCGGCGTCAGTCTGCACGCAGGGCATCGAGAGCCTGCCGAACGCTGGCTTCATCCGCGTCGGGAGCCATATCGCTCCACTGGGCAAAGCCTTCGCCATTTTTGACGCTCGCAACCGCCTGCCCGGCTTCGCGGGCGGAAACAAAGCCCCGGCTTTGCAGGAGCAGTTGCCCGCTGCCGCCCACGAGCTTGAAATAGAACAGCCCGTCCGCTTCGCGGTATTGCTTGAATTGGGGCTTGGCTTTGGGCTTGCCCCGCGAATCCGCCGCTTGCGCGGCAATGCGATTGAGCGAGCGCAGCCCGACGGCCTCGCGCAGACGGGCGATGAAAGGGGTGGCGTATTGGGCGCGGAGCACCATCGCGCTGCTTTTCAAAACCTGTTCGATGCGTTCGGGGGCAGCAATCAGTTCCTCGTAGCGCGTCCGCATCGGCGCGATGGACGATTCCAGCTTGTCGAAAAGAGCTTCCTTGGCTTCCCCCCAGCCGATGCCCTCGGCAAAGCGGCGGCGCATCGCCTCCGTCTCGGCGGGCGCGGCGAATGCCTGAAAAAGCTGGAACAGCGCGGAGCCTTCGGTCTCTTTCGGCACGCCGGGGGCTTTCGAGTCGGTCACGATGGCGAATACCAGTTTTTTCAGCGTGTCCGCCGACGCAAAGAGCGGAATGATGTTGTCGTAGCTCTTGCTCATCTTCCGCCCGTCCAGCCCCGGCAGGGTAGCGACGGATTCATCGACCGCCGCTTCGGGCAGCGTGAAATGCTCGCCGTAGCGGTAATTGAAGCTCGCGGCAATATCCCGCGCCATTTCAAGATGCTGCACCTGGTCGCGCCCAACAGGAACTTTGTGCGCGTTGAACATGAGAATGTCGGCAGCCATCAGCACGGGATACATAAAAAGCCCCATCGTGACCCCCGCGTCCGGCTCTTCCGATTCGCCGACGTTCTTGTCGACGGCGGCCTTGTAGGCATGGGCGCGGTTGAGCAGCCCCTTTCCGGTGACGCAGGTCAGCAGCCAAGCGAGTTCAGTAATTTCGGGAATATCGGACTGCCGATAAAACCACGCTTTCTCGGGTTGCAGCCCCGCCGCCAGCCAAGTCGCGGCGATTTCCAGCGTGGAACGCTGCACCCGTTCCGGGCTGTCCGTCTTGACGAGCGCGTGGTAATCGGAGAGGAAATAGAAACTTTCAACGCCGGGGCGCTGGCTAGCGTCGACTGCGGGGCGGATTGCGCCCGCGTAGTTGCCGAGATGGGGCGTGCCCGAGGGCGTGATGCCGGTAAGGATGCGTTGCGTGGCCATGATTCCTGCTGTACCCGGCAAGGCCGGACAATATCGCGCGATTGCATCAACGGGGCATTCGCCTTCCCGGAAGGAAAAGGCTTAATGCCAAGATGCCGTTTCCAACAAAATAAAGGTGCGAAGTTTAGCGCCAATCATGTAAAAATCGGGCAATGGAAGAACACAGCTACGCCTTAATTTCAACCGTCGTTTTCGGCTTTGCCATTGCCCTTGGGCTGGGATTCATCGCCGAGCGCCTGCGCGTCCCCGCGCTGGTGGGTTATTTGCTCGCGGGCATCATCGTCGGCCCCGCCACGCCGGGTTTCGTGGTGGACGCGACGATTGCCAGCCAGTTCTCGGAACTCGGCGTCATGCTGCTGATGTTCGGGGTGGGGCTGCATTTCTCGCTGCGCGACCTGCTGGCGGTCAAGCGCATCGCCGTTCCGGGCGCGGTGTGCCAGATGGGGCTGGCCACCATTCTGGGCATGATGCTCTCCGAGCTTTGGGGATGGGACGGCGGCAACGCTTTCATGTTCGGGCTGTCCCTGTCTTGCGCCAGCACGGTGGTGCTGCTCAAGGCACTGGAAACGCGGGGCGTGCTGGAGACCATGAACGGGCGCATCGCGGTGGGCTGGCTGGTGGTGGAAGATTTGGCCACCGTGCTGGCGCTGGTGCTGCTGCCGCCCTTCGCAAAAATGTATACCAGCGCGGGAACCGGAATTGATGAGGTCGCGCAAAGCTCGCTCTGGATGACGGTCGGGCAGACCGTGCTGTATGTGGCGGCTTTCATTTTTCTGATGCTGGTGGCGGGGCGGCGAATCATTCCCTGGCTGCTGTGGCAGGTGGTGCGAACCGGCTCGCGCGAACTCTTCACGCTGGCGGTCATCTCGGTGGCCATTGGCATCGCTTACGCCGCGCAGATGCTATTCCATGTCTCTTTCGCCCTTGGCGCGTTCTTTGCGGGCATGGTGATGCGGGAGTCGAAACTCAGCCACCGCGCGGCGGAAGAATCCCTGCCGTTCCGGGACGCTTTCTCCGTGCTGTTTTTCGTCTCGGTCGGCATGCTGTTCGAGCCTTCGATTTTGCTGGAATCGCCTTTCAAGACGCTCGCGGTCGTCGGGGTCATCATTTTGGGCAAATCGCTGGTCGCCGCCATGCTGGTGCTGGCGTTCCGCTACCCGATGAACACGGCGCTGACGGTTTCCGCGAGCCTCGCGCAGATTGGCGAGTTTTCTTTCATCCTTGCCAGCGCGGGCGTCAAAGCGGGGCTGATGACTGAAGAAGCCCGCAGCCTGATTCTGGCCGGGGCGCTGATTTCCATCGCCCTCAACCCGCTGGTGTTCATGACGGTCAATCCGCTGAAACGCTGGCTGCTGACCCGTTTCGAGTTCGCCCGCAAACTTGAGCAGCGCGAGGAGCCTTACGCCCAGCTTCCGATGAGCACCGACCGCAAATATCTGGAAGGGCAAGTGGTGCTGGTCGGCTACGGGAAAGTGGGGCAGCGCATCGCGCAGGCGCTTGACGAGCGCGGCATCCCTTACGTGGTGGCGGAACAGAACCGCGAATGCGTAGAGGATTTGCGCAAGCAGGGAAAAGCCGCCGTCTATGGCGATGCCATCGACCCCGCCGTGCTCATCCAAGCGCACATCGCCAACGCCGCGATATTGGTCGTCGCCACACCGTCCCCGCTGGACGTGCGCCAAATGGCGGAGGCGGCGCGTACATTGAACCCAGACATCGAAATCGTGGTGCGCACCCATAGCGATGAGGAATCCCAGCTATTGCGCGGCGAAGGCATCGGCATCATCTTTCATGGCACGGAAGAGCTTGCCAAAAGCATGAGCCGCCATGTGGTTGAACGCTTCCGCCCCGTGGAGCGGCCTCCGGCGTGAAAAGGCAGATGTCGGCGCTTGCCGGTTTCGCGTTTGCGTGGCTGCTCTCTTTTGCCGCGCAGTCCGCTGAGCCTTTGCCCGCCCTGTCCGCCGAGGCGGGGAACGTTACCGTTTCGGGGCTTTCCTCGGGCGCGTTCATGGCGGTGCAGTTCCATGTCGCGCATTCATCAAAAGTGCGCGGCGCGGGCGTTCTGGCGGGCGGCCCGTATTACTGCGCACAGGGAAGCATCACCAAAGCCATCTGGCCGTGCATGTCGCCTCATTTTTTTATGCCTGTCCCAAAACCGGACAAGCTGCGCGACGAAGTCGACAAGCTAGCTGCCGCCAAACTGATCGACCCGCCGGACGGACTGCGCGGCAGTCGCGTCTGGCTGCTCTCCGGCGGACGGGATGACACGGTAAAAAGCGCCGTGGTGGATGGCGCTCATGCGTTCTATCGGCAATGGCTGCCCGAACCCGCCATCGTTCATGAGCACCTGCCCAATGCCGGACACGCCATGATCGCCCCGGCGGCAAAGGCCGCCTGTGAAGCCACTGAGCCGCCCTACCTCAACCGTTGCGGCGATTTCGACGCGTCCGGCCAACTGCTCGCGCATTTGCTCGGGCCTTTGCGTCCCAAGGCGCAGACGGCGGGCGGCAAGCTCCTCGCGTTCGACCAATCCCCGTTTGCCGCGCAAAACGCGGGCCTATCGGAGATGGGCCATGCCTACATTCCCGCCGCCTGTCTCGCCGGAGGATGCCGTATCCACATTGCCTTCCACGGCTGCCGCCAAAACGCCTCAACAGTGGGCGAAACATGGATTCGCCAGTCGGGATACAACGAGTGGGCCGACGCCAACCGCCTGATCGTGCTCTACCCGCAAACCTCGAACGCCCACCCGGAAAACCCGAATAGCTGCTGGGACTGGTGGGGCTATACCGGGCATCGCTACCATACCCGCGACGCGCCGCAGATCAGCGCGGTATGGAAGATGGTCGAAAAGCTGGCGGAAAAGCCGTGACGCGGCCAACAAAGGCCGAAGAGCTTCTTCGCGCCATTTGGCTCCGGCAAATGTGATAATCGCGGGTCTGCACGCTGGACGCTCATGAGTACACTTTCCTCTCCCCTTCCCGCCCCCGATTTGCCCGCGCTCGACCGGGCGCTTGGAACGCTCGCCCCGGCTTTCAGCGTCCGCTGGCTGGAAGAATGCGCCTCGACCAATTCCGCTTTGCTAGACGCTCCCCCTGAAAACGACGGGAGGGCGCATGTTCTCGTCGCCACGCGGCAAAGCGCCGGACGCGGGCGGCGCGGGCGGCAATGGCTGTCCTGGCCGGGGGCGAGCCTGACGTTTTCGGTGCTGTGGCGCTTTGCCCCGGACGCGCCCGCCCCCGGCGGGCTGTCTCTGGCGGTGGGGCTGGCCTTGGCGCGGGCGCTCGAAAAGCTCGGGTTGCCCGAGGTGACGCTCAAATGGCCCAACGATGTGCTCGCGCGCGGCGCGAAACTGGCCGGCGTGCTAGTGGAAGTGCTGCCGGAACGCGGCTCGCTCGCAACGGTCATCGGCATCGGACTGAACCTGCGCCTGCCCGCAGATGCCGTGATTCCCGACCCTGCGGGCAGCGTGACCGACCTCGCCCGCGAAATGCCTCACCTGCCCGCCCGCGAGCAAATCCTCGCCGCCATCCTGTCCGAACTTCACCCGACGCTCACCACTTATGCCAGCGCCGGTTTCGCGCTGCTGCGCAACGCTTGGCAGCAACGCAACGCCTTTGCCAACCTACCGATTCGGGTCAGCAGCGAAGGGCAAGACCTCGTTGGGCTGTGCCTCGGCGTGGATGAAGAAGGCGCGCTGCTCGTGCGCGGCAACGATGGCGCTACGCGCCGCGTCTACGCGGGCGATGTTTCCATGCGGCCCGCGCCATGATGCTGCTCATCGACGCGGGCAATAGCCGCATCAAATGGCGCTTGGTGGACGAGAACGTCCACGTTTCGGGCGCTTGCACGCATGACGCGCCCAACGAACTGGCCGTCTGTGCCGAAACGCCAAGCATCACGCGGGTATTGGGCTGCAACGTGGCGGGCGCTGCCAAGGGCGACGCTCTGTCGGCCATGCTCGCCCGACGCGGCCTTGCCGTGGAATGGGTCAGCGCGGGGGCGCAACGTTGCGGCATCCATAACATGTACGCGCATCCCGCGCGGCTTGGCGCGGATCGCTGGGCAGCCCTGATCGGGGCGCGTGGCTACCACCGCAACCAAGACGTTCTGGTCGTCATGGCGGGAACCGCGACCACGCTGGACCTCCTGAGCGCCGACGGACGCTTCACGGGGGGGCATATCCTGCCGGGCGTGGAACTGATGCGTCAGGCGCTCAACCACGGAACCGCGCAATTGCCGCTGACAGGCGGGCGCTACCGCAGCCATCCACGCGACACGGCGGATGCCATCGTCTCAGGCTGCCTCAACGCGCAAGCGGGCGCCATCGGGCGCGTTTTCCGCCAAATCGCCGCCCCCAACGCCGTTTGCCTGCTCAGCGGCGGCGCGGCGGATGAAATCGAACCTCTGCTTGACATTCCTTTCCAGAGGATAGACAACCTCGTTCTCGACGGCCTGCACCAGATTGCGCGGGCGGCCTGACATGCCATGACCACGATACGTTTTCTGTTCATCCTTTTTGCGCTGCTCAATGTCCTGCTTTTCGCCGCCGCCCGTAACTGGCTCGATCTCGGCTCGTCGGAAGGAACAGGCAGGATTGCCGTCGAATTGCACCCGGAACACATCAAGGTGCTCGGCCCAACGCCTCCGCCGGACGCGACTCCGGCTCCCTCCGTTGCCGCCCGCCCGCCGGAAAATGGCGCGGCGCAAGCCGCTTGCCTTGCCTGGAGCGGCCTGACCGCCGCCCAGAACAGCAAGCTCATCTCGCTCTTCTCCGCCGCAGGCATCCGAGCCACCGCCAAGGACGTTCAGGTCGCGGCGGCATGGCGGGTTGTGCGCCTCCCGACCATGCTGACCCATGAAGCGGCTGAAATTCTGGCGGACAACATGATCGTGCTGGGCGTGGAAAGAAGCAGCATCAAAATCGAGGAAACCGAAGACAGCAAATTCCTGATCGTCCTCAGCGAACCGTCCAGAAACAAAAGGGATACCGAACGCCATCTCGCTTCGGTAAAAGCCAAGGGTGTCGATGCCAGCATCGAACCGCTCAACGCCGCCGAGCGCCGCGTAGAGGCCGCCGTCAGCAAGGAAAAAGCCGAAACCGTGCTAAAAGGCCAGCCCTTTGCCAAGCGCCACAAGCCGTGCTCCGCATGAGCGATGCCGTTCTGAAAATCGGGCTGACCGGCGGGCTGGGCAGCGGCAAAAGCACGGTCTCGGCGCATTTCGCCCGGCTCGGCATCGAAATTATCGACACCGATGCCATCGCCCGCGAACTGGCCGCGCCCAACGGACTGGCGATTCCTTCCCTGCGCAAGGCTTTCGGCGAAACGGTCATCGGCAAGGATGGCGGACTGGATCGCGCATACATGCGCGGGCTGGTTTTTGCCGACCCGCTGGCACGGGCGCGGCTTGAAGGCATCCTGCATCCGCTGATTGAAGCCGAGGGGCTGCGGCGCATCAAGGCGGCCCGCAGCCCCTACGTCGTCATCGACGTTCCCTTGCTCGCCGAAACGGGACGCTGGCGCGCGCGCTGCGACCGTATCTGCGTCGTCGACTGCCCACGCGAGACGCAAATCATGAGAGCCGCCGGACGCGACGGGCATTCGCGGCAGGAAATCGAAGCCATCCTTGCCGCCCAAGCCAGCCGCGAGGCGAGGCTCGCCATTGCCGATGATGTCATCGACAACAGCGGCACGCTAAACGCGCTCCACGCGCAGGCCGACGCGCTCCACGACCGCTATCTCGCCCTTGCCGCCGCCATGCCCTTTGGCGGGCAAACATGAAATCGGCTTTGCGAATAGCGTGTTATCATTCTTTCGTTAAGCCGTTTGCCTTCGGTTTGCATTATCATCGCCAATATCAATAAGAACTCTTCTTCGGAACGTGCGTGATTACCTACGAATACCCTTTCAGCGAGCGCATCCGCACTTTGTTGCGTCTGGAGGATTTGCTCCAGAGAAGCGCCCATTTCCGCAGCAGCGACGAGCCGCTGCACCATCACATTGCCATTCTCGCCCTGTTTGAAACTGTCGAAGTGGCCGGACGCGCCGACCTGAAGATTGACCTCGTCCAGGAGCTTGAACGGCAGCGCCAGATATTGCTGTCGTTCCGCGACAATCCCGACATTTCCGAGGAGGCGCTCCGCGACGCGCTGAAGGAAATCGAACAGGCGTCATCCGGGTTGCTGGCCATGACAGGCCGCTTCGGCCAGCATTTGCGCGAAAACGAATGGCTGACGAGCATCCGCAACCGCGCTTCCATTCCGGGCGGCGCTTGCGAATTCGACCTGCCTTCCTATCACTACTGGCTCAACCGCGATGCCGAAAGCCGCCACCGCGACCTCGACGCTTGGGCGAAGCCGATGAAGCCCATCGAAGACGGGCTTGCCATCGTGCTGCGGCTGTTGCGCTCAAGCGGGCGGGTGGAATCGCAAGTGGCGCGAAGCGGTCAGTTCCAAATGCCCATGACGGGCAGCGCAGCGCACATGATCCGCATCCGCATCGCCCGCAGCGAAGTCGCCGTACCCGAAATCAGCGCGAACAAATACGCGCTCAACATCCGCTTCATGCTGCCCGAAACACAGCTTCGACCCCGCCCGCTCGAACGCGACCTGCCCTTTGAACTGACGTTTTGCGGCCTGTGAACGCCTCTGGCGCGGACGAGCCGCCAAAGCGCCTCGTGCGCTGCCCCCGATGCGGCAAGCAAGCCGAATGGAGCGGAGAAAACCCTTTCCGCCCCTTCTGCTCGGCGCGTTGCAAACAGATTGACCTCGGCGCGTGGGCAAGCGGGGAGTACCGGATACCTTGCTCGCCGCAAGATGGGGAAGCGGAAGCGCCAGACGGGCTTTTTCCCGATTAGGACGGTTTCCGGCCAATGATGGAAATATCTCGGCAGGGAAATTAAATAGTGAAAACAGCAATCCTCACATTAACTCTCCTTGCGGCAACAACCGTCTGCTTGGCTCAACAAAATAAAACGCAAACAATGCTCGAAAAAGAAAATCTCAAAGGAAAAGTAAAATCTGTGTATATGACTAACGGTAGCGATTATATCAAAACGTGGTTTGATGAAACGGGCAAAAGAACGAGAGCAGAAATGAAATACCTCTCAAATCCGCTGTTTATAGAGGATAATTATATATATATGATAGCAACGCTCGCTTAATATCCTACCTCAGTTATCGCAGCGGCAGGCAGGATGATATGGGTATAACAAAATTCGTTTACGAATACAACAATCACGGACTTCTGGAAAAAGAAGGAACAGCAAAAATAACAGCGGGCAGCATATCTCGCTCCCCTGTATTCCGTACAACCTATCAATACGATGAAAAGGGGAATTGCGTTGAAAGCAGGACTTTAAGGAACAATGCCGATGATTTCGACATTGTAACAAGAATGGTTTATAACGCCGACAACCGAATTGTGGAAAAATTTATGTACACAGAAGGCGGCAGGATTGAAAACCACTCCGCAGGCGACGATAAAATTTTATCTGAACTCTTTGAGCAAAGACCATACGTTTTACGAATACAATGAACAGGGAGACGTTTCGCTCATCACCATTAAAAATAAGGAAGGAGAGGTTACGGAAACAGGCGTTGTCACCTACAAATATGACGACAGGGGCAACTGGATAGAACGGGCAGATCCCTCACAAATGGCAAAATACAGCACTCTCTGAAAACACCTTACGCGAATTATTGAGTATTATGAATAATCACTCAAATCACAGACGCACAATAAAAAACATTTGTATGAACAACTAAAATAATAAAATAAATCTGATTTACTGTTTGGCTGTTTTACTTTTCCTGGCGGACCTGTTTACAGCCAATTACTGAAAACCTTTGTTGATTTCATGTTTTTAATCGAAATACTGCCTATACTGTTTTGAAATTTATTTTTCAAATAAAAAATTATCAGTACGACATTTTGTCAAATAGACAAAAAAATCATGCCGGGGCATACGCTGAAAGGCTCCCCAACTACCAAGGCAGTCCAAACAGCATAGATAGGGGACGAGTCAGACAGGAAAGAGCGTGAAAAACTTATGTGCAATTATTTCAACATAGTATCCAATGCGTCCACAAAAGCGTCTACAAGCTTCCTCTTGGTCTTTTTCATAATTTATCCTCTATAATAACCAAGATTCTTGTGAACCGCGCAGGGCGCTTATGTGTCCGCCGCGCTGTATAGCATGTTTGGCAGAGGATATGGGTATCTTGGACGGCAATAGGGTATCAGGCGACAAAACGCTGACCGGAATTGAAAATTTCGGCCCGATTTTTGCGCCTACCTACCTACCTACCTACCTACCTACCTACCTACCTACCTACCTAACACACCGTCTCTCATCCGCGCCCGCGCCTAAGCCCCGCACGGCTTTTCGCGTTTCCCGCACTTTCAAAAACATCTTTCCGCCCGGATTTTCAGCCTCGTTCCTTGTATGGAACGGGGCTTTTTTGTTTCGTGAACATTGTCACGCTGAACCCTATCCCCCTGACGGCATTCATAAAGGAGACATCATGAACAAGCCCCTGTCCAGCTTCGCTGTATTCAGCCTTGCCCTCGGCCTTGCGGCTCTGCCCGCCCTATTCCCGCAGTCGGCGCTGGCCGGGCAAACCATCACCATCGACAAAAATGTGGGCGCGAGCGTTCACGGCAACAGCCCCTACGACGACCCCGACTCCCCCAGCTACGGCCAAGGCCCCAACAACTTCACTGACAATTTTCGGGACGCGAACGGCAACACGCTCATCATCGACGGCGGCGGCACGGTGAATAACGCTACCGGCGGGAATGACCTAGACAGCGGTTCGGCCACGGAAAACTCAGTGACCGTCAACAGTGGCGGCAGTGTGGATTTGGAAGTTAAGGGCGGATATGCCTCCGAGCAGGATGCTCCGGTCACGGTCAGCGGCAACCGCGTAACCATAAATGGCGGCACGGTGGGCAGCAATGTTTACGGCGGACATGCCTATGGCCAGGGCAACGCCTCGGCCACGGGCACAGCCAGCGGCAACAGCGTCACCATCAACAGCGGCACGGTGAGCGGCACTGTTTACGGCGGGCGTGCCGAAAGCACCAACGGCAGCGCCACGGCCACAGCCACAAACAACACTGTCACCATCAGCGGCGGCACGGTGAACGGCAATGTTTACGGCGGGTTTGCCCTTAACAACAGCGGCACGGTCACGGCCACAAACAACACTGTCACCATCAGCGGCAGCCCGACATTTGACCCGTCAAACTCCATTCTCTACGGGGGCGACATTGACGGCATAGGCGACACTTTCTCCGGCAACACCCTGAATCTGCACTCTCCCATCAGCGTATATGGCGTGAAAAACTTCCAGACGCTGAACTTCTACCTGCCCACCACTCTGGCGGCGGGAGGCACCATGCTCACCATAGGCAGCGGCGGCGATGCGGACATCACCGCCTCCACGGTCAACGTGGGCATTGACGGCGCATCATCCCCCCTTGCCGTGGGCAACCAAGTCACGCTCATTGACGCGAGCGCGGGGACGCTGACCGGAACGCCGGAGAACTCCACGGCCAACGGCCAGGGGATGCAGGGCGTCACCCTGAAATATGAGTTCGATATAGCAGCCGCCAACAATATGCTCACCGCCACCGTGACCAGTGCCGGTGTCAATGAACAGGCCAAGGCGCTTTCCGAAGGCTTTCTGGCGGATCTCATTCTCGTCAATCAGGGCGGCGACCTCGTTGCCAGACAGGGCATCCATCAGGCCGTAAAGGCGACGGGCGGCTCCGGCTTCGGGACGTTCGCCGCGATTTCCGGCGGCTGGTCACGTTACGACACGGGTTCAAATGTGGATATGTCCAGCCTGACCTTCCTGACCGGCCTCGCCTGGGGCGTGGATACCACCCCCGGCCGCCTGACCCTCGGCGCGTTCTTCGAGTACGGCCACGGCAATTACGACACGCACAACAGTTTCAGTAATGCGGCTTCCGTGAACGGCGACGGGGACGTGTACCATCTCGGCGGCGGCATCCTTGGCCGTATGGATTTCGCCAACACCGGGCCGGGGCGTTTCTATGCGGAAGCGTCAGGACGCGCGGGCAAGGTGCATAACGAGTACGGCAGTTCCGATTTGCGGGACAATCTGGGCCGCGACGCGGAGTACGATTCCTCCACGGCTTACTACGGCCTGCACCTGGGAGCCGGGTATCTCTGGAACATCAGCGAAAAGGCATCCCTCGACCTCTACGGCAAATACTTCTGGACGCGGCTGGACGGCGATTCCGTCACTCTCTCCACAGGCGACCCGGTGCGCTTCAACAGCGCGGATTCCAACCGCCTGCGCGTAGGCACGCGTTTCGTCTA